>JAESSU010000278.1 GCA_016763955.1 Phycisphaeraceae bacterium
CCTTCAAGGCGTTCACGGAGGATTGCAAACTCACCGGGATTTTCCGGGTATGGGATCCAACAAGTTCGCACGCCGCCATGGATTTGGTCAATCGGATCATCAAAATCATTAAACATCTGCGTGACTTTAAACACCTCGTCACGGTCAGGTAAGCACAGCTCGTAAGTTTTGCCTACGTGGATTGGATTGCGGGGATCGATGCGTGCCATTTTGGTTGTTTCGTTGTAATCAATGATGATGCCTGTGAAGCGATAGCTTGATGCTTGTGATCCGCTTGAGTCGTATTTTTGGCCCGAAGCTCCGGGGTTGCCATGCAAAAATCCGGTGGTGAGGCTGCGGTTGGAGGTGGCAAACACGTCGGTGAGATTTTTAGGATCAAAAGGTTTACCTGCAATCAAATCATCAATTGCCCGACGGTATGCCCGTGCGATCATTGCTGCATAGAAGGGAGATTTGGTTCGTCCTTCGACTTTAAAGCTGTTGATTCCTGCTTCTTTAAGTTCGTCTAAATGTTCGATGACACACAAATCCCGTGAGTTCATTAAGTATGTGCCATGCTCATCTTCATCGATAGGCATCATTTCACCGGGACGCTCACGCTCCTCAAGATAAAAATCATCTTTAAGTGGCACGTAATTTTTGTCGGGCGCGTTGGGCGTATCGGACTTAAAAATCTTGTATTGCCAGCGACAGGAATTGGTGCAGGTTCCTTGATTAGGATCACGAGCGGACATGTAACTTGAGATCAAACAGCGTCCCGAATAGGCAATGCAGATCGCCCCATGCACAAAAGCTTCAAGCTCCAAATCAGGGCAGTAGGCTCGAATCTCTTTCATCTCACGGACGTTTAGTTCCCGTGAAAGAATGATACGACTAGCTCCCATCTTTTGCCAAAATGCAGCGGTGGCATAGTTAAGCGTATTGGCCTGCACGGAGATGTGAATCTGTTCGTCAGGAAATTTTTCGTGCATCAGCATAATCAAGCCCGGGTCGGACATAATCCACGCATCGGGCTTGCAGTGTTTTAAAGTCTCGCCGATGTATTTGATACACGAAGCGACCTTGCTGTTGTGCGGGAGAATGTTGGCGGTGAGATAAACGATTTTTCCAATTGAGTGAGCGTACTCAATAGCCTCGACCACGTCGCGGATTTTCTTAAAGCCGTTCTCACGAGCACGCAAAGAAAATCGAGGCATTCCCAGATAAACCGCATCTGCTCCATAGGCAAAGGCGAACTTCATCCGCTGCATATCTCCGGCGGGCATTAGTAATTCAGAGTTAATCATCCGGAGAGTATAACAAGTCGTTTTAGTTATACCCCGGATTGTTAAGTGATGCGGCTAGTTTTTGGTGTGGGTTTAGCGTTTGTATTTGCGGAGCATTTTGGAGATGTATTGTCGTTGTTTTTGGCAATTTTCAAAAAGGTCGCCATCTGAATTGGGGTAGTACTCGTTGAGTTTTCTAAATTTGATCTCTGCTACGCGGTATTCACGGCTACGCATGCGGGCAAAAGCATCGGTGTATCGCTTGGCGACTTCGTCGATGAGTTGTTGTTGAATTTGGACATAGCGTAGTTGATGTAAACCTTCATTGAAGTAGGTTTTTTTACTGTGTGCCAGTGCGTTTTGGTATGCACGGTAGACGCGGTAGGTTCCGTCTTTAGAGACATCTTGCCGGTTAAAGAGTTCTTGGGCTTCACGTAGAAAGATTGCTGACGCGCGAAGGTCTGGAGCTGAGACCTTAACGGGTGTGCGGATAATTTGTTCAATTTGATTTAGGGTCAGTATGGGAGGTTTGACGATATTGGTGTCATCATTTTTTCGCAGGGTGCTCATGTAGAGTGCGAAGAAGATAATCAGAATCCAGATGATGCCGATGCGGGTCCAGATTTTTGTGCGGTTAGATGCCTTGGGTCGTGGGGCAATTGATTCAATATTGTCTGTCGCTGTTTGGTGGGTTGTGTTTTGTGGGATGATGATTTGAAAGACATCTTCGCTGCCGACTTGGACAATGTCCTGATTGATGAGTTTGAATCCTTTTCGGCGGACTTTTTTATGGTTGACTTGTGTGCCGTTGGGACTTTGATTGGTGAGTGTCCATTGGTCATTGTCAAAACTGATTAGGCCATGTTCGCGTGAGACAAATTCGCCTGTAATACAGATTGCAGAGTCGGATTGTCTACCGAAGCTTAGTTGCTGGTCACTAAGTTCTAGTCGTTGACCTTGATGCGGGCCAGAGAGCAATAGGATTTGTATTAAAGCCACGTGTTGCTTTCCTAAGCGAGACAGTTAGTTAAGTGATGATATTGTAAATCAAACACAGAAACGAGGCAGAGATTTTGTTAGAACAACTCGCCGCGCATGTGTTTGATGATCATCGGGCCAAAGAGAAAAATCACCACCGCAACAAGGATCATGACATTGGGGAGCATCAGACGCAGGCTTGCTGAAGCGCTGAGCTTTTCTGCTCGGACACTTCGGTGCATTCGCATCATGTCCGCTTGATTGCGGAGGATATCTGAAAGGGGGGTTCCTAGTGATTCTGCTTGATTGATCGCTCCGATGATCGACCGCAGTGATTCAAGTGGGATGCGTGTTGCCATGTTTCGCAGCGCGGTGCTACGGCTTGATCCCAGATCAATTTCTGCAAGGACGAATTGGAGTTCCTGATTAAAATCATCACTGGGTTGATCACGGATCATAGTGATGACTGCTTCGTTAAAGGTTGAGCCTGATCCCATCATTAGCCCGATGAGGTCCAAGGTGTAGGGCAGTTGTTTACTGATCCGTCGCACTCGGCTATCAGAGTTAGATTTAAGTGCAAAGATCGGGATGAAAAACCCAATGACAGTGAGAACCATTAGCACGATCAGGTCCAGATACAAGAGGACAAGCATGCTCATAAAAAAGGTGATAATGCCCGTTAATAAACTACATAACAAGCAGATGGCAATGTATTCCTGCACGGAGTAGTTGTTGGGATTGCCCGATGCATCTAGATGTTGCCTTAGATAAGTGCGCAGTGATTGAACTTGAAAGCGTTGAGCCCAAATCAGTGCAGCGCCTAGAAAGGGTTTAAGCAAAGGCTGGTCAAAAATCGTCAGCGGCGTGTTGGCTCCCAGGGCTTTTGTGAACTGCCGATGAATAGGCACGACATCACATTGGCGAAAACGGAACGCAAAGAAGACCAGCATGAAGATGCTAAGACCTAGAAAGCCGGTGATGCTGATTTGTAGGATTAGATCATACATTGTGATTTAAATATCCACCGCCATAATTTTTCGGATCCATAAGAAGGCCATGCCAATCATGCCTGCTGCGATTAACAGCAAGACGCGGCCAACAGGTTCAGTAAATAAAAGCATGGTGCTTTCGTTGTCGATGCTTAGCATCATGAATAAAAAGACGACGGGCATGACGGCCA
>JAESSU010000279.1 GCA_016763955.1 Phycisphaeraceae bacterium
AAAGATACAGGCCCGATATTTTCCCGCCGGTGGCTTGTCGGAAGCCTGTGAGTAAGGCAGGGAGCACACGGGTTTGGTTAAAGACCAGTAGATCACCTTGGGATAGCAGGTCGGTGCGAGTTGCTAGGTCGCTGACATGTAGATGTTCAAGTTGATTGGTTTTTCGGTGACAGACCATTAGTCGTGATCGGTCACGGGGCTCAGATGCGGTGGTGGCGAGGAGCTTGTGGGGCAGGTCAAAATGTAGGTCTTGTGTGAGCATTGGCCGTCATGTTAACGGCTTGTCGTCAGCGGGTAAAAAAGAGGCGGTGAATTTGAAATTCAAAATGACCTTTTAGGCACTGACGTTGAGATTTTGGCCTGTGGATGATCCGGATTGCATATCACCGGTTGCGGTGTAATTGTTGTCCATGTTTGCGCCTGCTGCCATGAGCATCATCGCCATGGGATCGGACTCTTTGCTTTCTTCGTCGTTGCCTGTTTCGCCAAAGAGGACAGACATCATCAGGGCCGCTGCGAGTTCTTTGCCTGTTTCCATCATGTCGTTTAGCGGTGAGCCTGGCTGATTAGAGCCGGTACTGCTGGAGGCTTGTTGACTTCCAGAAGGAGCCCCGTTGGATGATGCGGACATATTTTGTGTCGCGGGCATTTGCATCGCTGAGGTGTTGGCTGAAACTTGCATGGTGTTAGACCTTTATTTTTGTACTGGCGATTAAACTTTTGATTGCGTTGCAAGAAGACCTTGCAGAAAGCGTGCCAGAACGATTTTTTGGGTCTGTAATCATGTAAGCAGTGGATGAGTCCTGCCTTATCAGTGGTTTGTGTTGCAGGGCTGTAATGACCGGTTATGACGGTTGTTGATAGAGCACCACAGCCATGTTGCAAAGTTGCATCGGATGATGCTTAGTCGCATAGCCAAGTCACCAAGGGTGCTAAGGTTTAAAACAGAGATTAAGGCGATTTTTTGGGGGTGTGAGAACACAAGCGTGCAGATGAGGTTCGACGATTCTGCGGGGCCGTCTGGTTTAATTGGACTTACCTTAACACCTCAAACAGCGTTTTATATTTCATGTCTTTCCCCAGAATTGTTTCTCTTGGGAACTTTGCGATCTCTGCGCCTTAGCGGTAAAACTGATTACTCAGCAGCTTGGGCAGTGTCATCCTCGTCGTCATCACTGAATCGTGGTTTGTAGACGAGCTTCATGAGCTTTAAGCCAAACTCAAATAAAATCCAAAGTGGGATCGCAAGGATCACCATACTCACTGGGTCTGCGGGTGTGAGGACTGCACCTAAAAAGAAGCAAATAAAGATACAGTGTTTGCGGTATTGGCTGATGACTTGCGGGGGGAGGAAGCCTGACCAGCCGATGATGAGCATGATCAAGGGCAACTGGAACGCCACGACGACTCCAAGCGTCAGGTAGGTGACGAAGTTGATGTACTGGCGAATCTCAATAAGCGGACTCATCAGTGAATCGGTGGCGAGCGGGATGGATTTAACTTGCGTGCCAATTTGCAGTTTGAGTTCTGACGTGTTGCTGTTAAACCAGATTTCACCATTGGCCGGTTGAACGGGGTCTTGCGTGAACAGGGGGATTTGTAACCCTATGCTACTTGATGGAGCCTGAGGCTTGATTGGGGTTTCAATGAGTTCTTGAGTTGATGACCCTGCGGGCTTGGCAAATGCTTCAACGATATGCGTCACCCGGTCCATGATCGACGGGCCTTCGCCGCCTGCGCTGGGATAGCTGATGGTGAACGTGATTAGAAATGCCAAGCACACCGGCAGCATGATATAGTAGGCAAAACAGACCCCTAGTCCTGTCATGATCGCGCTGAATGGGGCTAGAATCAGGACGAGTTTTTTTTCGGATTTGTAGAGTCCAGCCTCGACAAACCGCCATATTTGATAGAGAAGCCATGGGCCTGAGAGAATAAGTCCAGAGATCAGGCTCACCTGCATGTACACCGCAAACCCGGTGGTGACACCGAATCCAAAGGTTTTAGCAGGTAGGCCAGCTTGTCGTTGTGCATGGTGTAGGGGGTGTTGAATCCATGCCACGATTAGATCGCCATAGCAGAACGTGATCACGCAAATGACCACGACTCCGATTAGTGCGTGGATCATACGCCTGCGAAGATCCTCAAGGTGATCCCCAAAGCTCATGACATATTCTTTAACGGTAGATTCAGACATGTGAAGGATTGTAGTGATTTTTTTGAAGAAGTGACAGGAAGCCTACCATGGAATTTGCACTGGGCCATGGTTTTTTGGCCATGCAACATCTCTCTGATGCCAGTACAATATTGACCTATGAATCAATCCAATGACATTCAGACGCGATTAGCACCGTTACGTAAGAAGATTGACACGCTCGATCAACAGCTTATTGCCTTGCTTAATGAGCGGGCTAAGGTGGTTGTGGACGTGGGTAATATTAAGCGAGAACAGGACTCGCCGATCTATGCGCCTGAACGTGAACATAAAGTTTTAGAGCAGGTTCGTGCGTACAACAAAGGGCCTTTGCCTCAAAAATGCATCGAAGCCATCTGGCGTGAGATGATGAGTGGCAGCTTTGCGTTAGAACGCCCGTTACGCATTGGATACCTGGGCCCTCCCGGTTCCTTTAGTCATCTTGCTGCGGTGCGTAAATTTGGCCGAAGTGTCGAATATGACGATCTCGGTGAAATCTCAGCGGTGTGTGAAGAAGTCGGACGCGGGCATATTGATTATGGCCTAGTTCCCATCGAAAGTTCATCCTATGGCGGGATTGGCGAAACACTTGATGCATTTTTAAGCAGCAGCGTGTCCGTGTATGCAGAAGTGCTCATCGCGGTACATCAAAATTTACTCTCCAATTCACCTGTAGACAAGATCACTAAAGTCTATTCCAAGCCCCCAGCTTTTACACAATGTCGCAATTGGCTTGCCGTGCAGCTAGCCCGCGCACAAAGAGTTCCCGTCGCCTCGACATCCTTGGCTGCGGAGATGGCATCAAAAGAAGAGGGGGCCGCTGCGGTGGGCTCCGTATTAGCGGGTGAACTTTATGGCTTGAAAGTGCAATTCGAAAATATCGAAGATTCAGCAAATAACATCACACGCTTTTTTGTCGTTTCACGCGATCAAGCCAAACGCAGTGGTGATGATAAAACCGCAGTGATGTTCACCACGGAACACAAAGCAGGTTCATTAACAGAGGTGCTTGATGTGTTCCGTGATAATGGTCTAAACCTCACGCACATCGACAAACGTCCAAGTCGAAATGTGAATTGGGAATATTATTTCTTTGTTGATTTTCTGGGGCATCGTGAAGATGAAAGTGTTGCCAAGGCATTAGAAGAAGCTCGCAAACATTGTCGTCAGTTGACAGTCTTAGGGTCCTTCCCGCGTGCGAGTGAAGTTCTCTAATTTTTAAGACTTAGTTTTTTCCGTGGTAAAAATGTTTTGGAAAAACCTGCGATGTAAGTCATCGTGATGACCTTGTGCGTTGGGAATTTCCAGGTATCAAAATGAAGTATAAAGTCCCAGTGACAACCGGTTGGTTGCTTTTGATTGTAATGTCGATGAGTCTGCTGACGAGTTGTTCCAAACAGCATGTGCAGCAGGTTGATACGCCTGTTACGTCACAAAAACCAGAGTATGCTCGCAAACTTGGAGCAGATGAAAAAGCATTGA
>JAESSU010000280.1 GCA_016763955.1 Phycisphaeraceae bacterium
GTGATAGGTGGAGTTTTGAAAAGCCTAATTCAAAAAATGACAAAAATAGCTTAAAACCCATATGGGATGCTGCTGAAAAATTCCTAGAACAAAATTCTGACCGATCCGTAGGAATGCAAGAAATTTACGAGATCTGGCGTAAGCCTCCCTTTGGGGTTAGAGATGGCCTAATGCCTATCCTAGCAGTGGCTTTTGTCTTGACGTGTCGTGATACTCTAGCACTCTACCGTGAAGGAATTTACCAAGCGAAATTCAAAAGCCTAGATGTAGAGTATCTAACTATAAATCCAGATAACATCCAAATTAGATGGATGGATATGTCTGAAATGTCTCGTGGATTATTATCAGGCCTATCTGACGTTGTCCGAGATCTCGACACTGAGAATAAGCTCCATGATCTTAGGCCTATTGACGTGGCACGAGGATTAATCACTATTTTTGATAGCCTGCATCCTTGGACACTTCGAACATCTCACCTCTCTAAAAATGCCCTGCATTTGAGAGAGATTTTTAAGAAAGCACATGACCCTAACCAACTTATTTTCAATGACTTACCCAAAAGCTCTCTTTCTAGAAATAAGCAAACTGGACATGATTATGCAGAAATTGTGAGTTGTGTTCGCGATGGCCTGAACGAGCTAATAGAAGCCTACCCTGCTATGATTGAACGCTTCTATCAAATAATGCTCACTGATCTTGGTGTCCCTAACACATCTTCACAATCTCTTGCAGACTTAGCTAAACGTGCTGAAAATATTAGAGGAGTATCAGGTGAATTCAAACTTGATGGGTTTGCAGGTAGGTTAATAGGTTTCACTGGTCAGCCAGATCAAATTGAAGGACTTGCGTTCTTTGCTGCCGAAAAGCCTTTAAATGCATGGATTGATACTGATGTTGATAAGTCCAACATTGGTATAGCTAAATTATCACAATTATTTAATCTAGCTGAAGCATTTGCTCATGTGAAAGGCCGCAAAAACAAACGGCAGGCTATGGCACTTGTCGTGAGTGTTGATGGTAGCCCAACTCCACTAATCGAGGAGTTTACCATTAGTGAAGCGGACAAAAAAATTGCCAATGAGATTGCTGAACGCCTAAGGCAGGTCATCTCTGAAACAAAAAAAATACCTCAAAGCATCATCTTGGCTGCTCTCTCAAAAGTCAGTGCAGATTACATGTCAGAATTATCTCAATCTTCAACCCCTACATATAAGAAAAGAAAAACCGCATGACCGTCCAAAAGAAGGAAAGACATGTTCTAGGACTATCAGGTGGGCGAGATAGTGCTGCATTAGCCATATACATGCGCCATCATCATCCTGAGCTTGATATTGATTATTTTTTCACAGATACGGGAGAAGAATTACCGGAGGTTTATAGCTACTTGTTAGATCTTGAGGCACGCTTGGGAAAGCCAATTGTAAGACTTAACCCTGATAGGGGATTTAAATTTTTACTTAAGAAGCACAATAACTTTCTGCCGTCGCCTCAGGCTCGCTGGTGCACGATTATGCTCAAACTCAAACCATTTGAAGCGTGGGTTAAAGAAATGCTTGATGCTGGTGAAAAAGTGTATAGCTACGTAGCCATACGTTCCGATGAAGAATATCGTGCTGGGTATATTTCTAAGGACGATAACCTTGTTGTTAAATTACCGTTCAAAGAAGATGGCATTGATAAAGCTGGTGTCATGGACCTGTTAAATAATGCAGGTTTAGGACTACCTAAATATTACGAATGGCGATCTAGAAGTGGCTGTACTTTTTGTTTCTTTCAGCAAAAAATTGAATGGCTTCGTTTAAAGGAACGGCACCCTGAGGCATTTAAGGAAGCTATGGGTTATGAAAAGCTTGCGGTTGACGGAGGGTCTCCATTTACTTGGAGCCAAGGGGAATCTTTAGCTGAACTTTGTGAGCCCGCACGAGTAGAGCAAATAAAAGCAGATCATGAGAAACGTATAGAACGCCTTAGGTCTAAGGTCCAAGAAAACCCTTTGCGAGATAATGATGTTTTAGACATTAATGATTTATATGGTCAGTCTAAAGTTTGTTTAACTTGCCATAAATGAATAGTATCTTTTGAGGTAAGGGCAAGGAGATTATTTCAAAGCATCAATTGATCACTACTCCAATTTATTTTGACGAAAGATACTTTGACGTGTAGTTTTGGTAAATTAAAAATATAATAGTAGCGAAAATGCAGGAATTTAGTTAAGTACATATAAACTTAAGAGTGAAGCAGGGGGATACTGTGCCAGATACAAAAATAAAAAAGATTGGGGGTATGAATGCAGCGAGAGTATTAGCCGCGTTAGGCCGCATTGGTTATCACCCCGTCTCGGCGGTGCTTGATATTGTCGATAATTCTATTTCTGCTGAAGCAGATACAATAGCGATCAATATAAAATTAATTCAAGAGAAGGGCGAAGGCCGTGGTCGTCGCCGCACCCTCATTGATTCGTTTAGCATCGTTGATAATGGGAAAGGTATGAATGAAGACGGCATTCACAATGCTCTGTCCCTTGGTTCGTCTGAAGAATATTATCATGAAGGTACGCTAAGTAAGTTTGGCCTTGGCTTGAAATCGGCATCCTCCTCCCTAGGAAAACGCCTCGTAATTTGCTCACGACAAGAGGGCGCAGGTGCAATAACAGCCACACTCGATCAAAACAATCTCACGATTGAATATGAATACGTCCTGACCCCGGCAACAGATGATGAAGTCGCACTTCTTGACGCACACTGCGGAGAAGGAAAGTCAGGCACAATTGTAAAAGTTGAAGATATTCGTCATGTCTCGATGCCTCGTACCATTGAAATTATTGAGGGCATAAAAGCAAAGGCTGGCATCATTTTTTTCTATCACCTCAGTGGTATTGAACCTGCACCAAGACAAGTTAGCATTTCCGTTAACCACGATGATCATTCTGAGGAAATAGCCCCTATAGACCCTCTTTTCTTGGGTGATATTAGTGACGAGGAAGGTGATTTAGATGAAAAAAACTGGGACGGAATGTCTGTCCAATGGATACAGCGTCCTCAGAAATTCCAACTTAATCCTGAGGGGACGGTTTCTGCAACGGTCGAAATCAGCCAATTGCCGCATCCTCCATCTGTAAATACGTTCGGGGACATGACCCAGGTCGAGTGTCGGAAGAAATACAATATTGGTGCTGGAAAATATGGATTTTATATCTATCGCAATGGGCGGCTTATCTCATGGGCAGATTCCCTAAATGGTCAAATCAGCCTAGACCAAGACATGTACTCATTTAGAGGGAGGATTTTAATTGAGAGTAACGCGGACGATATTTTGAACCTTGATGTGACAAAAAGCCGCATTCATCTGTCTGAAATAGCCCAAGACCTACTAACCCCAATTGTTTCTGAAGCCAAAAAGAAGAGTAAAGCTGCTTGGAAGTACGCGGGTGAAACAATATTGAGAAAAACCGATACTGATCCTCATTCCGAAGTCAACGCCGAACTTGATAGACTCGGCGATCTTGATGAAAAAGGGCAGAAGTTAGACGAGGACACAGCACCCGAAAAAGATCGGAAGGAGATGGTTAAGCGTCGCAAAAAAATAACTGCGAGCTCGCCCGTAAATTCCGAAGAATCAGAAAAATTGGAGAAACAAGGTCAACGAGTTCAATATGTTGATGAACTTGATAACAATCAGGCATGGGAGCGTGCACACGACCCACAAGAAGGTCTCATTGTCCGTGTAAACAAATCGCATCGCATATATAGGGATGTGATTAGTGTTATGTCGGAAAACTCAGATTTAATTCGAATTCTCGATATATTATTTTTCTCTTTAGCAAAAGGTGAATTCGATACGCTGTATCGCGGCGAATTTGACGCGGGTATAGCTGAAAAAATACTCGATGAATTCCGAGAAAAGGTTGGCGGACAATTAGCGGAAATTTTACGGCAACTAAAAAAACCTCAATAGATGCAGCGCACCGCCCATATCATAACCGTTTCAAATGATAAAGCGGCAAAGAGAGCTCCGTATATTTATGCGGGGTTTGCATTGAATTTTCGTGCGCTATACGTGGGGGAAACCCGAAGCTCGCAAGGGGCAGTCGGGCGTATGGCGCAACATATATCCGAAACATCATCAAACACGTTCAAGAAACGTATTTGCACACTCCTTGGATACGAAGAAATTAACTTGGAGGGAATTTCCTTTTTTGCTGTGCCGCTTTCCAATTATCGAGGTTTTTGGTCAGACTCTAGTGAATATAGGCGGGCAGTTGAATTTCTCGTGCAGAATGAGATGCTCAATTTTTTAACCAAAGAAGAGAAAAACGTCCTTCTAGTCTCAAGAGTAAACGCAAACGGTTATTGCAATACCGGTATTGTGAAGAATGAAGCAAAAATTGTAGCACGTTCCCTAATACACTCAATGAAGCATGTCATATGAGCTGATACCACATCATTGGATAGTTCCTATCGCCCCGACATTCTTGCCGTAAGTGTGTAATTTACCGGTGCTTACACTCATACTGGCTTCCAGATTGTTGTCTGCAAGGAACTTTCATCAGCCAGAACAGGTATATTGAACGCCCTGATCAGGATGGATCGGAACCTTGCTGTTCGGTTTTCGCTACCACAGAGCCATCAACAAAGCATCAATCACAAGGCCCCACCTGAGGGTTGTTCTTCATGCTCCATTGGACTTCTTTTAACCATGCGTCTCTACAACACTAACACAACGAGAACTAACGTCTGAGAGGACAAAGTATATTTACACATGAGCCACCCGTAGTCGATCCCCCGGCGAAGTCCATCTGATTTCAGCAAGCATATCAAAGCTCAACTGATTGCGACCAGTGGTTCCCGCAAGTTCAACAAGTCGACAGACAATTTCCCTAGTTTCACCGGTAAGGCCATCACTCATTGTGTGAAGGCGTCGTATAAATTTTTGAGATGTAATCACTGAATCAATTCCTTCAAAGCCGAGGCTCAAGCATAAGTTTGCGATGAACTCTGCGTACTTATCGCCCATTTCCCATTGGGGAAGATAAAAAGGATCGAATCTACTACCAAATTGAGGATCTAAATGTATGGCCCGGTGTGCTTCTTCCGTGCCTACGGCAATAATAGAAATGCGCAATTGGTTTGTAAGGGTCTTAATGGCATTTAGAAATTGCCCCTGCTTATCCATGCTCCCATCGAGGATATGGTGAATTTCATCAATGATAATAATTTTGGTTTGCAGACGACGAAGTAAGTTAACGACTTGATCACGTTTTTTATCAGTGGACATTGTCGGACTGATTGGTGCGCCTAAGCTGTCAATAATATTGCTGTAAAGCGCGGATAGCCTAGGAGATTCTGGCGTTTGCACCATGATTACGGGTTTAACGGAAGCTTCTGCTTGACCAGTGTCTTTGGGATTGGTCTCTAACATGAAACGTTCACATAAAAGCGATTTTCCTGCATTTGCTTTTCCGTAAACCAAGCAACACGGAGGGCGGTTGGTTTCTGGATATGCCAAAATACGCCTAAACCTATTCAACCCCTCTTCGGCGATGGGGTAGCTGATCCAGTGCTGACCAAAGTATTTCTGCATATGATCGAATAGATCGAGTTGAGGCTCATTATTAGAATATCTGGACACGACCGTTTCTATTGGCATGACTGCTCCTTCCATCGTTTTTTCAGAGCATCTAAATCAATATTTAAGGGCTTTTCATTTCCTTCGGCGTCTTGGGTGTTGTCGATGATCACTTGTGGAAAGTTTGGCACTACAGGAAAATCTTGAAGAGATTTTACGCGGTTCTTACTTTTTTGTTTCTCCGTAATTTTCTTTTTAGTAGCCTTTTTTGTGATTTTTTTTGCTGTTTTAACAAGCTCATCTCGCTGGTTGCGCGACCGATCAATTTGGTCACGGTGATCCAATTTTTGTCCAGATACGGCCTTAAGTTTTTTTAGAGCTCTGAGCTCCCACAGTGTGTTTACCGCTGGTGACCTACGACTGATTGTGATCTCTTGGTATGTTTTGGTGTCTGGATTTAAAAAGTATATTTTTGTTATGTCTCGTGGATCGCGTCTACATAGAAACTTCGCATGAGCGCGGCCTTTTTTTTGCCGGATCCATTTCTTTAGAGAGGGGGAATAATATTGAATATTATCCCAACTAATTCCGTCTCGCTGAACCGTTCGTTTCTGGAAAGGGAGAAAGGCCATTTTAAATTCTTCCGGATTTTGAATGGGTGGGAGGAAGCCGATTGTCCTTTCTTTGGATCCAACTTTTAGGCCTTCAGTCCACGTTCGAAGGGGAGACATTTCAAGGGCGCGATGCTCAGTCAAATGGTAGTCGTTGACAATAAAATCAACGATCCATCGATACAGTTCGTCGTAAGTTAAAGCCGCCTCCTTGACGGAGTCGTATTCACCTTTTTTCATGTGGTTCGAGAATGTTGTGCCAGGTAAGGTGTGTATCTCATCACCTAATCTCTTCATCATGCGCTCTATGTGCCCGCCGAATTCAGGGCGTTTGACAGGCCGTCTTTGGACGTTAATTCCGTATTCTTCGCAAGCCTTCAAAATGAGTTTGCTGGAAAGATCTTTGCCATTGTCGGTGTGAATGGTTCTTATCTTCCCCCAGACTGGCCAAGTTCCTTCAATGCCAAGCCGATCTAATTCAGCATCTTTTGCAAGGGAGCTGTGAATGATGCTCAAGCCAACGGTAAATTCATTGGGACAGTCTAAAGAAAGGTGAAAGCCCGTAATCATCCGGCTAAACTTATCAATCGCTAAAGTAATCCATGGGCGTCCAATGGCAATGCGCTTTACGTCATCCACGACTTGAATGTCGAGCAACGTATGGTCAATTTGTACGCATCCCAACGGGTAGTCTAGGTCGGAATATGTATCCGTAATTTCGCTGTAAGTATCACGCGCGGCTTTGTCTCCATGACGACGTTTAGTTTGCTCACGGATATCAATTTCACTTATTCGATTACGCACAGTGTTTTTATGAGGTGCTTTAAAGCCAATTTTTCGGCATCGACGTGCAATTATATCTGCGGCTTTAACAACGGTTATTTTTTGCTTGGTCAGATATTCATTTTCAATAACATCTTGAATGATAGCCTCAATTTTTTTATTGAGATTGCGTTTCCTTTTAGTGCGTCTATTTGGCGCGAGACTGGTGAGTCTTTTTGATATTTCATACTCTTTGATCCATCTGTACAAAGTAGATTTTCCAAGATTGAGCTCCGCACCCCTAGCTTGAACGTCGTTACTTGTACGTTTTGAAAGTTTTAGTAATGGTGTGATGGCTTCAAGACGCCGACGGGCTTCATCGAGGTCTTTATCATGGACAGCATCAAGGGGCCTTTCAGTCTGAGGTGTTTTGGTTCCGCGTGCTGTTAGTGATGAGGTGCGAACGGTTATAATATCCTTTGTATCGCTGTATTGGATCAGGATTTCGCTGGCACTTATTGCCCTCGTGATGATGCAGGATCTTCCTTTGTGAGCAGCCTCGGTTCCCGGTGCGTAGCTGGTAGGATTAGTCATGAAGTTGGTCCCCAATCCAGATGGGACTGCTCATATCGAATTCAACATTGAGGTCTGTAACGATTTTTCCAATTGAGAGTAAGCACCAGAGGGTGGCCAGTCCTCGAGATTGCTCATGATGATCATCCCAGCAAGAAGTTACGAGTTGGTAGATCGAAATTGGACCTGATCTGTGAAGGTCGCGCACAAGGCGTGCCGCCAATCCTGGATCCGGAGTTTCACGACGGAAAGGGAGTAGAAAATTTGCATTCTCGAGGCGGGGGATGTGAATTTCCCGTTCCGTCCAAATTTCAAATGTCCAATCGCGTTCGGTGGCGAATTTGGAAGCCGCAGCGAATTTGGGGGCGAATTCTTCTTGGCGTTTATCTAAGACACGCTTTGGCTTTACTTCAATCAGACGTAAGCCGCGGTTGGCGTGGGTCACGAGGAAGTCTGGAACATAGCTTCGTTTATTTGCAAATATGATACGAACGGGCTGTTCTTCGATTTTGACAACATCATTATCGAACGCCATGAGGGAAACAAAATCCCGTTCAAGGAGCGATTCCAAGGCAACACTGCCGCCGCCCGGGATCCATGAGTGTTGACCGATCATACTCGTGTGACTTCTTGGAATTTCACGTACAGGCATACAATATTCTCCAAAGTTATATGCACAATATATGCTTGTTTGTAAGTTATGCAATACTACATATAGAATTTTATGGATTTTGTTCTAGGGCCAAGCGCAAAACTTTATCGACCCACGGCCCTATGTTTTCGCCTTCTCTACGGGCAGCCTTCTTCGCGGCAGTCCTGATTTCAGAAGATACACCATCAAGTTTCCAGTATCGGTGAACTCCATAGTGGATGCAGTTTCGCCCAGATTCGGCCATATGACGTCTGGCTTGGAACTTAATTCCGATCAATTGGGTGAGCTCTTTGTACGTTGGGCAAATATCTTGTGAGAGAAGGTGACGTTTGGCAGCATCAATAACTTCAGCACTCGTTTCCGTTGATGGGGTATGTAAGTGACATCGTACCGTATCCCACAGGGCAAATGGTTCCTTGTCATAACCCTTGATAAGGTCTTTAGAACTTATGTTGCTCGCTTGACAGGCCGCGACAAACTTATGAGGCCAGTCTTGCATTAATAAATGCGCATGGCGGACTAAAGCCTGTCTACATCTGGGATTGAGGAGCTCAATTTCCTTGATGAGCGGAATATTGCTTGAGGGGATCGCTTCTCCTAGGTGAGTTGAGCACCAGTTTCGAAGTGACTTGGCAAATTGTCCAGTGGCAAGCAACCTGTATGTAACCCAGAGGATGCGGAAATAGGATAGCGAGTATACGTCCGAATATTTGCCCATATACGTCCATCCATCTTCTGCCGTCTCTATCAGATCTTTTTGAATGGTTAAATCTGTATGATGACAGTTAGATGTTTGGGGTGTGCGCCGTAGGTCGAAGCCGCACTTTGAGCATATGGCGACAGAATCACTATGTGCAGATGTAAAGAGCGGCTGTATGGGGGCTGAACATTCTGGACAACGGTCAATTAACAGTCTCTGATGTCGAGTGCATCCAGTGACAAATGACAGACGCCAATGACGTTTGAGGTATGGAGTTTGATGTTCCCGCAGGCAATCTGGACAAACTTGCTGACCAAAAGATTTGCAGGTTCTATCCGTTCCTGCCGGCGGTAGCCACAGCAACTTGCCATGTTTCGAACAATCTTCATTCAACTGTCCATCCCAAGCGCGAAAGCTTCGGTTCCAAAGAGTGTCGGTATTGATGCCCGTGTGTTGGGCCAAATTCTCGACCAACTCATCGCAGGCGAACCTGTCAAGATCGATTCGGTGCATGCGTGCACCAGGAAGGGCAATCCGATAAAGATCGGCTGGGTATAAACCATTCTGCCAAGCCGTGCGACAAAACCAGGATGAAAAGCTTTCATCTAAAATTGGCTGGGGCCGAAAATGCCATAGAGCAGAGGGAGGGGGAACGTTCAGCATGGTAGGCACTCCTGTAAAAATCATGTAACATAAGCAACGATTAAGCAATGTCGCTTTAAGTATGCATATATTACGCAGGATTGCAAATTTTATGATTATCTCAGCACAAAGCAGGGCTGCTCGCGCTCTATTAAACTGGTCTCGCAAGGATTTAGCCGAGGCCTCAAAGGTTGCTGAACGAACCATCGTGGACTTTGAACGGGGTGCTAGAGCACCTTACGACCGCACCTTGCGCGATGTCCGCGAGGCGTTGGAGGAGGCTGGCGTAATTTTGTGGAGCCAAATGGAGAAGGGGCTGGCGTTAGGCTGAAAAAATAATGATTTTCTCGAAGCTAGCCTATCGTATTTGAGGATTTTCAGCTCGGCAGAATGGAAGCACTAAAAGCTTTCCATGATTCAGGAACTTTTCGGTCATGCTCAATTTAGAGAAATAGAATGCGACTTTTTCAAAAAATAATCCGACACCATAATCTTTAACTAACAATAGGTTGGGAATTTTCATTCTCAACTTAGATTGTTTCATTCCCAGTTATTGATGTTATTCCCGATTATTAATGTTTCCGACAACTCTGCGCCTAAAAAAGTATCGGCCCTCTTGGTCAAACAGATAAGTTAAGCGTGCCATGCGTTGGTCACACTTCGGGTCACATTTGGATTTGGGGCAAACCCCGGTGGATTTTTCAGGGTAAAAATCAGAAACAAATCAGCCACTTGCCTGTTCTGATTTATTGAACATACAAGTGGCTTGATTAGATTGTTGGTATGGTTGGGGCGGTAGGATTCGAACCTACGCTCTTCGGCATCAAAAGCCGCTGCCTTACCGCTTGGCCACGCCCCATTTGTTGAGGGAAAATAGGGGCAAACGTTTTAGATCGCAAGCTCCGAATTAGGTTTTTTTCAGTTTTCTAGGGATGTGGGGCTTAAAGCCACTTTTCAATGGGCAAACCATCGGTCAATTGAGCCGTCTGAACCCACCAATCTGCGTGGCTTTGGTTGAGGTTAAATTGTGCAGCGATGGCGGCATTTTGCTTAGAGAATAGGGCGAAACACGTTGCACCTGAGCCGCTCATCCGGGCGAGCAAGCAGTCGTTTTGGTGTTCCAGCGCGTTTATGACCACATCAATATCGGGGGCAAGGGTTCTGGCAGGGGGGGACAAGTCATTGCGGCGCTGTTTGAGTTCAAAAACCAGTTCATGGGCATCTTTTGGCGCATGGGCAAAGGGGGCGGGGGCCGAAAAATCCCCGGTGCGGGCCTTGAAAACAGCCGGCGTTGAAACGTTTGTGAGCGGATTCGCCAACACCACCCATACTTTGGGCAAGGCCGGCGCCAGGCTTAACTGTTCACCAATACCCGCCATATAAACGGTTCGGCTTTCAAGGCACACGGGCACATCTGCACCAAGGCCCAAGGCCAATTTGGTCATACGCTCGCAATCTAAATCATCTCGCCAAGAACTGAACAAGATGTCCAGGGCTTTACGAGTTTCCAAATCATGGCCAATTTGATGGGCGACGTTTTGAATGTTTTGATCGGAAAGTGTTAAGCCCCACAAATGGACCAAAGCGCGCAACGTGGCGGCGGCATCCGCAGATCCCCCCCCCATGCCAGAGGCGACGGGCAGGTTTTTTTCCAGTTCTATATGGGCATTGGCAGGGACATTGTAACCATCCGCCAAGGCCCGAGCAGCCTTGAGCACAAGGTTATCAGGCCCATCGGGCACGCTGGCTGCAAATGGGCCTGTGAGGGACAGTTTAAGGCCCGCGTGCGGCGAAACCGTGATGCGGTCTCCGACATCGGCAAA
>JAESSU010000281.1 GCA_016763955.1 Phycisphaeraceae bacterium
AGCCTTCATTGTAGGACCAGCTATGGGTTTGGTTGCCGACCCCGGAAGTTCCCGAGTCATACATGAAGAACCGGCTGTTGCCATTGATATCGGTCGTAGACAACAATTGATTCTTACTGTCGTAGACAAACGTGGAGACAACGTTGCCAGTTGAGTCGGTAACAGCAGTCATGTTGCCGTTGCTGTCATAGCCGTAGCTCGTTACGTTACCCAAGGCGTCGGTCGTGGCGGTGAGCAGCCCTTTATCGCTGTAGGTATTGCGGTTGGTATTACCTTGGCTATCAGTTGTGGTGAGCAGACTGCCATAGCGGTCATAAGTAAAGTAGGTGGTATTGCCCAAGGTGTCAGAGACAGAGAGTACCTGACCGAAAGGATCATAGTCCGCTGTGGATAGCCAGACGGTGGGCACAGCGGTGTAAGCAGTGTCGCCGGTGGCTTGGAAAGTTTCTGCGGTGCGTGTGCGATAGTCGTTGGCATCGTATTCGTAGACGGTGACGGACCAGAGGTCATCGGTGGTATCGTTAATGGTGCCATTATCGGAGACACGCTGGAGCTGGCGAACGGTGTTGCCCCGGCTGTCACGAATGATTTCGGTGGGCACGTCATCCGCATCGGCTAACACTTCGCGGGTGTAACCAGCGGGCAGCTGCGGCGGGTTTAGATCATAGGTAAATGGAATCGCTGCACCCGAAGCGTCCGCAAGACTGATGATTCTGCCGGTGATGGCATCAAAGTTCAGGTTCATGACTGATATGCCACGAGCATCTTCGATACTGGTGAGGAAGCGTTCTCTACTTCCGGCTTGCGCTGCGTCATAGATGAACGTGGTGGTTGAGCCCACGCGGTCGGTGACGGCAACGAGATCGCCGTTGATGTCATAGGTGTAATGGATGGACTGGCCTGTACTTCCGGGTGCAAGGTCAGTGATTTGAACAATTCGATCAAGGTGATCACGGGTGAAAGCGATTTCAGCAGCGATCGTGCTATCAGGCATGATCGTGCGAATACCTGAGTCAGAGACTTGCAGGCGATTGCCTTGACGGTCGGTGATGGTGGAATGGTTTAGTGGGGTTCTAAGCGGCGCGGCGGTCGGCAACGAAATTGGTTCTATGTACAAAGACATGGATCGGTCACAAAATGTGGGGCATTTTTTTTGCCTCATGGATGTGTCCGCCTTCATGGATATTGATGTTTTTACGAAACGTACGGATGAGGCGATTGACAAAATTAAAGCCTGTCGTCGCCGCGAAGGTATGGAAGAAATTTTTGTCCCCGGTGAACGGTCAAACCGTCGTCTGCAAGAAAACCAAAAGCGTGGTATTCGGATTGATGATCCCACATTGGCAGAGTTAAATGCACTGTGCAAAGAGTTCAAAATTACCTTTAATCTTAATCCCGTAGGGGAACCGGTGATTCCGGGGAAACCGGGGAGGGCGGTCTGATGTCTGATATTTTGATTACTGAAAAAATTCAGGGCTTAGCCATTGATGCGTTGGGGCAGTCCTATGACGTGAAATACGAGCCGAACTTGTGGCAAAATGATGCAGCCTTGCGTGATGCGGTTGGCAAGACGCGGGCGATGATTGTGCGCAATCAGACGCAGGTGACTAGGGCTTTGATAGCAGGTGGTAATTCACTGAAAGTCATCGGCCGCGCAGGTGCTGGGCTGGACAATATCGACGTGGCTGCTGCCTGTGAGCAGGGCATCGTGGTCACGAGTACCCCCGAACAAAATAGTTTGTCTGTCGCGGAACTGACACTGGGTCTGATGTTAGCATTAGCACGTCACATTCCAGCAGCGGATCGCGATACTCGGGTGGGTAATTGGTCGCGTCAAAAATTCACGGGCGTAGAGTTGTATGGCTCAACAGTGGGCATTGTCGGTTTTGGCCGGATTGGTTTTTTGACAGCGATGCGTGCTCAGGCGATGGGAATGCGTGTTGTCATTAGTGATCCGGTGGTCGGTCCAGATGCCGCGACGGTTAATGCGGTTGGAGGATACGTGCTGCCGTTGGAGCAGGTACTTGGGGCTGCTGATTTTATTTGTTGTCATGTGCCTTGCACGCCTAGTACGCGTTTGTTTTTTAATGCAGATCGTTTTGCACAAACAAAGCAAGGTGCTTATTTCATAAACACCTCACGAGGTGAAGTCGTAGATGAGCTTGCGTTGGCGAGTGTTCTTAAGAGCAAACATTTAGCAGGTGCTGGGTTGGATGTTCGAAGTACCGAACCGCCTACGGCTAGTGTGTTTGATCAGATGGATAATGTGATTTTGACCCCGCATATTGCAGCGTTTACAGATCAGGCGCAAGACCGCGTGATCAAGGCCGTGTGCTTGGATGTGGCTGGAGTCTTAGAAGGCAAAACGCCAAACTACCCTGCTTAGTCGATTATTGTTGGAGATTATATCATGGCAAAAGTTAAGCCCAGTATTTATAGCAACCCGGAACAGGCTACTTGGTTAGGTAGTTTTGAAGGTGTCCCCAGTGACTGGGGACGTGTGGAGGCTAAACCTAAAGTCGCAGCAGACCTGACGGTGATGGGGCGTTTAAACAGTGCGTTTAATCAGCTGGGTATATTGTTGCCTGGCTTTGCGTTGGCATTTATGATTGCTTTTACGGGAAAATGGATTTCATATTGGCTGGGTGTAGAACTACTTCATTTTACGAAAAGTCCGGTCAGCTCGATCATGGTTGCGATCATATTGGGTTTGATTATTTGCAATGTGGTAGGTTTGCCGGACGTGTATAAGCCGGGTTTAACGTGGTGTGTGAAGAAAATTTTACGGGTGGGTATTGCGTTATTAGGGATTCGCATGAGTTTGCTTGCAGCAGGGAAAATTGGCCTTGTCGCATTGCCTATTGTGTTTGGTTGTATTGCTGCTGCGTTGATTCTTGTGAGCCGAATTAATCATGCGTTGGGTTTGCCTCGTCGTTTGGGGACACTTATCGCAGTGGGTACGAGCATCTGTGGTGTGAGCGCGATTGTTGCCACAGCACCCACGATCGATGCGGAGGATGATGAGATTAGTTATGCAGTTGCGACGATTACATTGTTTGGCATGCTGGCAATGTTCACTTATCCGTTTTTAGCGTCCTGGTTATTTGATGGCAATCCGCATATGGCAGGCCTATTTTGGGGACTGCGATTCATGATACGTCGCAAGTTGCCGGTGCGGGCTTGATGTATCAGCAACAGTTTAATGCACCTGCTGCACTGGATACTGCTGAGGTGACTAAGTTGATTCGCAACCTATTTATGGTGGGTGTGATTCCGTTGCTGGCGATTCTTTATCATCGTGGCAAGGGGGAGGGTGTTGTTCAACAGCGGTGGTACAAGATGGTGCCATTGTTTGTGTTGGGTTTTGTGGCAATGACGCTAGTCCGTACGATAGGTGATATGGGGGATCATGCTTACGGTGTATTCGACGCGGATACGTGGCATCAGATAATCGATCAAACCAAAGGATTCGCCAAATGGTGTTTGATGCTTGCCATGGCAGCAGTAGGGCTTGGAACCAGTCTCAAACGGATCATAAAAATGGGGCTGCGTCCATTTGCGGTAGGCTTTGGTGCCGCTGCTTTGGTAGGCGTGGTAAGCTTTTTATTGACCCGCTGGTTTGGCCCGATGATTTAGGATGAATCATTTTGAGCCGGGATGGTATGAACCCATATGATGTGGCCTTTTTATAAACGCAAAGAAAGATAAGCAGGATATTTTATGTTCACAGCGGAATCTGAGTTTAATCAAAACATCTGTTTTCTTAAGGATATGATAAAGGCTGTCATTGAATCGGCCCGCGTATTGCCTGGCCAATCTGTTGCAGGGTCTTGCCCTAACACAACGGGGGGAACTTTAATTCGTCCCGGCGGGCGAAGCTGTTAACCGTCCTTTTGGATCAGAGATTTTACCATGTCTTTAGAATGCGGTTTAATCCCAATGGATGAATTAGAACATGCTCTGCGTTTAACTGCCAAGTGCCAATCACCCAAAGACTGGCAAACGAAGACGGGCAGTTTTGTCCCTAAGGGAGCGATTGCTGATCATATTAATTTTGATGCAACACCGATTTATTTTGCGGGAACTTATGACACCCAGAAGCAAGGCCATCCCTTTGGCTATTATCCCTGTCTTGACGACCATTTTTATTTTGTAGAGATGGCATGGCAACTGGTCACTGCAGGTAAAAGCAAAGCGGTTCTGCGTGAAGACTTCGATGGCTTAGACCTGCTTGCCAGACTAGACGAAGCATTCGCCGTTCCCAATGTAAAGGGTGCCAGTGACCTAGTCTGGTGTGATGAAGAAAAGCGTGGCATCTCATTTGGATTCACAGATGTCGTTACCCGTACAGGATAATTTTTTTTGCTCGGTCCTCAGATGTCGTGCAGCGAGACAATTAGCAGACCTACATGATATATGTGGCAATGATCAGACCGCTAAAGAATACCGTGCCATCGTCGAGAATATTTCAAAACATTTGAGCAGCACATTTGCACATGACAGCGGACTCTTAAAAGCAAGCACAGGCAAAAGTGCGCAAGCTGATGTTTGGGGCTCTGCCTTTGCAGTATACGCAGACGTATTGCCTAAGCATGATGCCAAACGAATCTCCCAAGCGTTCTTAGATGCTTTTACCCGGGGTACGATTGCCTGGAAAAGTAATATTCGACATGTGCCCACCGATGAGGACTTTAGCGAGACAAGTGTGTGGGAGGATATGCTTCCGAATTTCAAGAAGAACTGATATCAAAATGGTGCTTATTGGAATACGCCCACAGGCTGGGTCTGCTACGCAATTGCTCAAGTTGATCGCAATGCTGTATTAGCATTAGCGACGGACTATCTAGATGAATTAAAGGCTGGGAATTTCCGTCAAGGTGAAGAATACGGCTCACCCTATGAATGTATTCATTCTGATGGCGATCGCAAACAAAACCCCGTTTATATGACAAGTGTGACATGCCCACTAGCTGCTTTTGAGCGACTGATCCGCTCCTGATTTCTGTGCCAGCGCTTGTGAGAAAATCAGGATATCAACGGGCTGCACTTGCCTAGCCTGATGAAGCGAATTCGCTGGGGGACTAGATTGCCCAACGCGCGATGGGGGCGAACCGTGGCCAAGCAGTTGATTACTGCATACTCAACCCAAGATTGATATAGATTGGCTAGTATCTATTCTCCGGGTTGGCCCTGTGCCAAAGTTGGCATGGACCCTCCAAAATCCACTTCTTTCACCAACGCCTCCGGCACAAGACTGGCATAATGCTTGCGGCAAATTTTTGGACTGTTGCTCATGAGCGTGCTGATCTTGTAGAGGCTTACGCCATTTTGAGCGAGTTGGCTGCCGAAGGTGTGGAAGCAAGCCTATTTAGGTTGGCAGCTTTGTTAACAGCGCGCAGGTCAAAACTAAAATTGTCCGGGGCAAATCACCGGGCCCATTACAAAACGATATCATGTTTTACTACATCTCTTTTTGTATTGAAATAATGACACCAAAGGAAATGCTGTGACAGAAAAACACCCTAATATTATTTTCGTATTTGCGGATGAATGGCGTGGCCAAGCAACGGGCGATGCTGGCATGAACTGGAAAAGGCAGTTGAATATATCCAAAAGCATGTCTGAAAAAGCGGGTGACCGGATTCGAACCGGCGACAGTTTGCTTGGGAAGCTGTCATTCAGTGAGTTGGATTCGGATATGTCGTGTAGCGCAGTCCACACACACACACACACACACACAAGCCGGGGTCCCGACGGCTGCTCTCCGACATGCTTGTAACCCGGCTGCCAAGCCGGGTCTCCGTCTGGATAATTCCGGGGCAGGGATGCAACGGCTGCCCGTTGACGGTTCCAAGGCAGAGCCTTGTCTGAAAAATCTCTTCGTCGCTGTAAGCGACACCTCCAAACCCCCTCCCCTTGGCAGCTCCCCTTGCCAAGGCTTCACGCCTCTTGAGTGACCTGAACGTACACGCAGCTCCGGCGGAGGGCAGTGATGGGACGCGGAGGTTGCGAAGCACCACAGCGGCAAACGTAGCAGCGAGTCTCACGGCTCTGCGTGAAGTCCGCGTCGCGTAGTGGCGGCTGGGAGGGCGGGGTCCCCTGCCAGACGCAATGAGCAGCGGCACTGGAGATCGGAAAGGAATGCAACACAGCTCCGGCGGAGTGGAGTGCATTGCAGATCGGAAGTAGCAAGCAGTGTTCGCCTCTGGCAAGGGGAGGGGGTTCCTCTGCGGAGCGAAGCGTGAGCAGCCTGTATGACTGGAAGTCATTGAGCATTGCGAAATCTGTCCGGGAGGTTCTATGACCAC
>JAESSU010000282.1 GCA_016763955.1 Phycisphaeraceae bacterium
AATGCGCCGACGACCTCAAGATGATGGTTCAAATCTGGATTCACTTCTGGATGCTCTAACCAATGTGGTGGGAATTCTCATCATCATGTTGGTTGTTGCATTGCTGGGTATGAGTGAAGCGGTCAAACGCATCACACAAGCCCAAGAGTTAACTGATCAACTTAATGTGGACCATTTGTTGGACAAGGAAAAGGAACTCCAAGCCCTCAAGGAACTGCTTAGAACATTAGAACCTGATTGGTTGAGTATGGAACCCCAAGTTCCCTTGCATAAGGTTCAATTAACAAAACTGCGGCAGCAGATTGAAACATTAACTAAAAAAGTGACTGTTCAGGTAAGTAAAAAAGAGTTTGATATTGCGAAGTTACAAATCCAAGTTAAAGCAAAAACCGAAGAACAGAAAAAAATTGGAACACAAATCACCACCTTCATCAATCGCCTAGAAGAACTCAGAGCTTTATTAGATAAAACGTCCTTGCCTAAAGTCCCGCCAGCTGAGATTGTACGCATTCCCAATCCCCGTGATGTGGATAGCAGCTACCGGAAGGTGACGTTTCATGTGGCAAAAAAACGTATTATTGAAGAGACCACGAAAAATTATCAAAAAAAACTTGAACGCAACATCGCGACCTTCGATCAACGGTTTAAGCTCATGCCAGAAACCGCAACAGATACGGGGGGGTATGACTTTACAAAGTTCAAGAACCTGATCGACAAAAGCCAATATGGTGACCGAACTGTTGACGTCAAATTAATAATCTATACCAATCGAATTCAGATGAATTTTTATATCAAAGGTACTTCTGGAGATGATATCAAATCCATCAATCGAGGCGGATCTAAATACCAGCGTGCGATTGTTGCCATCAAACATAATGGGAAACAGTACGCACGTTACAAAGTTTCAGCAGACAGTTTTGCTGAGTATATCAAAGCACGCGTAATTGCTGACCGGGTTGGCATTCCCGCAGGTTGGGAAGTGGTCGTTAATAATAAGAGTCCTAATTGGGCGATCAACGTTCCAGTTAGACTCAAATTCAATAGGGCAAAGCCCAAGCCCAAGCCCGTTGCCCCCGTGCGTCAGCCGTTACGTGACAGTTTGGTGGACTGATTGACGCAATGTTTATCTGCTGATCCATCGCTATCGTAACGGTCATGACCGCGACAGTGTAAACTGGGATGGTTCTATTGAAGCATTCTTTTGGGAGCTTTTGCCATGAAGGGTAAAGCGGTTTACATCCTTGTTCTAGTGATTGTATTAGCAGTGGGTGCATCGGCATGGCTTACGCGCGATCAGCAGGCATTCAAACCGCAGGCAGACATGCCAGTTGCACATCAGGTTTTCACAAATGAACAGGCTCACAAGTTAGTGATCATGCCTGCGACGATACAGATCAACAGAGACTATAACCAACGGGGCAGCGTTCAAATACGCAATGACAATGACAAGCCGGTGACCTTGCGTGTGATGTGCCAATCGCCTGATGATCTGACCTGTGTTTTGTTTAACAGCAACGAAGCGGTTTTGAAAAACACGGAACCCCAGAGACTTGCAGCAGGTCTAACCCAAAAACTGACTTTATTGATTCATGCTAACCGTGCAAAAAAACGTGTGCATCGGATCCCTATTGTCGCCCAAGTACTTGATTCAAACGGGCAATGGCAAATCGCAGCACACACCTTTGTCACGGTAAAAATAGCCCTTGCGCCCTTGCAGCTTAAAGCTCAATGGATTGAACCGCACACGTCCTTTGATAAAGCACGTTTATCCAAAACCCTTCGAATCACCAACCAAGGATTGGACATTCCGGATTTCTCTATCACATACACTCAGCAGGTGGATACACAGGGCAATATTCTTATGAACCAAGGCGCTTTGCATGGGAAGGTTCATTTAAATCCGATCATGCAACGTGCGGTGTTCCTAAGTCACAGCAGTATTGATATTGATGTTTCTCCCATGTTAACGCCACAGTTCCTTGAATTAGGCGGCTCGCTTTATTTGCATGGCCAAGGGCAATACATCCAAGTGCCTTATTTTGCCACGGTTGCTCTTAAACAAAATATTTATCCCACGCATAACACACAGACCACAGTAGCTCACAGTCGGGGCGATTTTTGCCTTGCTAAGCCAATGACCTCTTACGTTTTTCCCCTAGTCACAAAGCCCAATCGTACTGTAGAGCATCAGGCTGATGAGAACGCTACTCACGCGTGGGTGCTCGTAGAATTACAATCACAGATGATGTGGACTCAGGATAAACCAGTAACCATGACGGTTTATTTTAATGATCAATCGCTAGGGCAGATTACACGTCGATTGCTTGCGGGACGTTTTTTGTTTGAGGTTCCTTTTAAGCAACTCCACGGTAATCAAGTTGCAGGCTTAAGCCCTCAGTTCAATTCTGTGCGATTGGAATTTCAGGCGACAGATCAAAATGTGTCTCAATTTTCAAGCTCCGTGAGCCTTTACATCAAACATGATTATCAACAGCAATATCTCGTTGCACCGTCAGATAAGGCAGCGAAGCAATTAACTGTAAACGTAGCTTCTGAGTTGCCCACCAACAAGTCGGGTTTGTGGGTGATTGAAAATCGATGGGAGTTGCCCGAAAGTGTGAATGCTGGCGATCAGTTAGATGCAGTCTTTGAATTGTTTAACACCCGCGAATCGTCATCAGCGGCGGGGAAGTTAATGGCTCGTATCGGCGACAAAATCGTCGGCCAAGCCAATTTTGATGTCCTCAAACCTTTTGAAAAACGGCAAGTCAAAATTCAATTATCGATCCCAAAAGGCATCTCCAAAGACGCGCCAGTCAAGCTCGCTGTCAATGTGAATGAGGTAGAAGATGTAAAACAGTGAGTGACCCTCCAATGCGAATGTCTAATCGATTACTTCCTATTCTCAAGGCTTGTAATCACGAATCGCTTCACAGAATGCGATGTAATTTCCTTCGGGTAGATAATCTTGCGGACTGGTGTTACAGCCTGCAATGAAGCGACCGTGTGGGTTGCCCACCTGTAGCATTAGCCGGGTCTCTTCTCGTACTTGCTGAGGCGTTGCATGCATCAAAAATACCACATCCATATTCCCGCAAAGTGCAATATCGCTGCCAAAACGATCGACCAAATATCCTAGATCGTTGGCCTGTTTTTCACAGCCGTGCACCGCACAAAGATCAAGTTCTAACAAGATGGGCACAATGTCATCGAGTTTCCCATCGGTGTGAAAGGCAAAGGGAATCTCTAACTCGCGGATCATTTGCACTGTTTTTTTTGTCGGTTCCAAACAGAACGTTCGGATCATCTGCGGATTGATCATCGGCCCGGTTTTATAGGCACAATCGCCGTTGTAAAGCACAAAATCAGGCATGATTTTACTGATGATCTGCTCAACAGCATGCTGATTTCGCAACTCGACCCACTGCATCGCTTCATGAATAAAATTCGGATCGTCGTAACAGGCCATCGCAAAATTCTCCAGCCCCATGGAAGCTGCGACACGGTCAAAACACCAGCCAATCACCAACCAACAGGCACGCCCCGCATCGCGTGCGGCCTGACGCTCGGCCATGATCTGATCGAGTTGCAACGCATAATCCGGCTCAGGACGTTCACGCAATTGCTCAACTTGTCCCAACAGACCGCCTGCATAGTATGCGCCAGCTTCTGTTGGATCATGCGGTGACAGGAACAAAACTTGGGTGTCCGGACTGGTAATGGCTACCGCTGCATGCCCCAGATCCTGAGCCATCTTCAAATAGCCGGTAACACCCTTGCAACCATAGCGACGAGCCATGAAATCATTCATCATAAACCAAGGCTCCCACAAAGGAGGGCGATCAATCTGTTCTCCGCGTAACAGGTTCATTAACCGTTGAGATTCTTCATGCATGATGGTTTAACTCACTTTTTTGACATCGGGGAAAATATTTAATTGCCGCCAATGGATTTGGGTTTATTTTTGATAGACAGGTCATCACCTTCAGGTCGGGGAGTGTGACTCCATTGACCTGTGGTGTCTGTTCCACGGCAGATGATGGCATTGCTGGCCCATGCAGGCTGGATCGCTTTGACACATGGCGGGCAGTAGCGGAGGGTCAGCCCACAACGTCGGCGGTCTGATGGGTTGGGAGTAGACCCATGTGCAAGCATGTCCGCATGCAGTGAAACTTGTCCTGCTTTAAGTTCCATGGCAACAGGTTGGCCGTATTGTTCGATATGCATAATCTTCTGATTTAACACAGCGGGATCGGTCGCATTCTCCCAAGGGAGCGGCCCTTGACAGTGTGTCCGTGGGATGACAGACATGCAGGCGTTGCCTGTATCAGCATCATCAATAGCCAGCCAAACGGTGACCGTTCGTGATGGGGTCAAGGGCCAGTAGGAAGCGTCCTGATGCCAAGGGACTGATTTGGGGTCATGCGGTGTTTTACAGAAAAAGTGTGTCGCCCAACAGATGATGTCCGGGCCGATGATGTCTTGTACGAGGTTCAGAATTTTGGGATGCATTGCCATGTCATAGATTCCTTGGCAGCTGCTGTGATACCCATTGATTGCGTAACTATCCCGTCCATCTTTCAACGATTCAAGCTTCGCGAGCAGGTCATCAAAGTAAGTTCGATTGACCTGAGATTCCAACGGGTTGTAAATGTCAAAAGGTTCGAGAAAACCTTCATTATTGTATTGCTTGATTTGCTGCGGGCTTAGGGTTTGTGGGGTTAGGTGATTTGCTGGGGCAAAACTTAGGTCACGTTCTTCGGTCAGTTGAGTAGGCGAGGTCATGTTTGTTCTCCAAGGGTCAGGCGGGGTTATGAAGAGTGGTTCTATTGTCGGGCAGTTGCGCGATGATTGAAATATTTTAGCTTTGGATTTGTGTTGCAGCAATGCACGATGCAACCTATTATTTGTCTTATCTTGCTATTTGATTTCCGGAGAATTTGCGATGCCTATTGAACCGTTTCGTTTGATCAAAGGGGGGCAATTTGTTTGTACCCCAGCATGGTCTAATCGAGCAGGTAATGTCGATGATTTTCACCGCTTGTATTTTCCTATAAGCGGTCATGCTCAACTATGGGCCGATGATCAGGAGGTCAAGATTCGGCCGGGGTCTGTTTACTTGATCCCGGGACGACGGCGAATATCACATGTATGTCGATCGGCAATGCAAGTAAACTGGCTGCATTTTCGAGCCTGTGATCTGGTAGATCAGGCCTTGTTGGATCGCATGGACGCAGTGCATATTTGGCCAGCACATGACTGGGACTACTGGATCGACACCTATCAACAGTTGGATCAACTTTTTGCAGAACATCCGCTGAAACTTGTCACTGCAACTGAGGCGATGCTCATGGATCAGGTCGGACAATTGTTAGTTGAGTACAGGCTAAGCAGCATCAGGATGATCCCGTAGGAATGATTCAACGCCTAGGCCCAGCGGTTGATTTTATGAATACCAACGCTCAGAACAATCCGTCTTTACGAGAGATTGCAGCAATAGTTTATTTGAGTCCATCACATTTTCATCGTCTATTTCAGGCTGCTTTTTCGCTTACGCCCCATCAATACATGCTTGAAAAACGCATGAATAAGGCCACAAAGCTGCTGGTGTCCGGCCGGTTACGCGTGAGCGAAGTAGCTACTTTATGCGGCTATGACAATCTGTTTTATTTTTCACGTATTTTCAAAAAGTATCACGGGTACACGCCCACTATCATGCGCAATAACAGCATGCCCATGCAACCGTAGACGAAGATGAATGTCAGATTTCGTTATACCCCTCGTTAATGAAATCAGTGGAGGGTCTCTAAAATGAGTCGTGGATGATGCCAAATGAAAGAACATTTAGACATAAGGTAGTTGCCCTTTCGTAGCAAAAGAAAGCTCAACGATTGCATCTGCTAAAGTCTCGGTGATCGCATCAAAATAGCGTTTTCCTTTTTCGGCGGTGCTCTTGGAAGGATCGCCATCACCTGTGTCTGGATGGATTTTTGACCAAGGTCGTGGTGTCCACATGCCGGGTTTCTGGATAGAAGTTAATTCAAACGGTCGTTTTTCTCCCTTTCCCGCATGCTCCATCGCGACTAGGTCGGGGCGCATGTACAACATCAAACTCGTTTCCATTTCGTCAGCATGACTGCCGGGTTCTTCAAAAGTTGCAGCATGAACATCGGGTACCATTTGAAAAAATTAGCAACGACAATCGTCATATCAAAAGCAGCGCTGGCATCTCGAACCAAAGGCTTAAACTCGTTGCCACCGTGTGTATTAAGAATGATCATACGGTCGATGCCTTGTGTGCGTAGTGACCGGGCGATGTCATTGAGGATGGCAATTGCCGTTGAGGTTGTGAAACTGATGGTGGCAACTTGGTCGAGCTGTTGTTGATTGTTGCCGAATGGAATCGCGGGCAAAACGATCACTTTCGCGCCCCGTTGTTGATGCTAATTCGCCGCTGCGTCGGGCAAAGGATTCTGCTTCAAGGGTGTCGCTGCCATGAGGCATGTGATAATTATGAGCCTCGGTGGCTCCCCAAGGTAAGACCGCGATATTGGGACGATCTTCGAGGAGTTGATGGTAGTTTGCTTCAGCTAGGAGGTAGTTATTTGAGGGCATGTTTTATGTTCCCTTGAATTAGAGATAACAAGGTTCTAAATATAGACCGATCTAGATTTAGACGCAACCGCTTTAAAATTAGATTCCCAGAAGAAATGCGGTGGTTGAATCAAGTCTCCATTTGATCCAACAAGTAATGGGTGATTGAGACCCACCGGGTCTGACTTTGTCCGTGTTGAAAACGCTTTGGAGAGGCCTAAAAAAAAACAGTCTGGGGCCGTGTACACAAGCAACAGGACAATGTCATTGACGAGGGGCATAGAGTCATCACACAAAAGGTCGATATTCTAGAGTATTACAAATGCAAATACAGCATCGTGAAAGCTGTCCCCCAATAAGCTCACAGCGATTGTTTGATTTGCAATAGCCGCAGACATACTTGTCTGCGCAGTGACGTTATGGTTGAAATGGCAATTCATCTATCAACCTGAGTTTCGTTTAAGCAAAGCAAAAAGCAGCCTCCAGCCGACAGAATTGTTAGAGATCAAACTGACAACCTGTTGGCAAGGAGGCCACCGATGGATTTTACCGCACTGTTCGTAGACGTGGACGA
>JAESSU010000283.1 GCA_016763955.1 Phycisphaeraceae bacterium
TCCCTTTTGCCATTGTCATCGGCGGGGCGGTCATTGCATTGACCGGCGTGATCGATGATGTCTATGGTGTTTCCCCGCGTGTGAAAGTCGGCGGCCAGCTCTTTGCAGCGGCTGCACTAGCAACGCAAGATGTAGGCACCGAACTGGTGATCGATACGTTTAGCTCGCTGGGTGTGGCGTTCCCGCATAGCGATTTGGTCGCCTATGTTCTAGGAGCAGTCTTCATTGCCGTCTTGGTGGTGGGTGGATGTAATTCCATGAACCTACTTGATGGTATGGATGGCCTAGCCTCAGGGATCAGCGCGATTGCAGTGGGGGGCCTTTTGATCATCTCACTGATCGTGGCCATCGGCATGAGTAACCCCATGGCGGAACCGCCAGGCATTGACCTAATCACCTCGCCGATTCGTATCGTCATGTGCTTAGCGATCATCGGCACGATCATGGGATTCTTACCCTATAACTTTAATCCTGCGAATATTTTTATGGGCGATGCAGGCTCACTGCTGCTAGGTTATCTCTGTGTCTCAACACTGTTGCTCCTAGCTCACGCGCCAGGCCCTGGACCAGCTTTGGTGATGGCAGCATTGGTCGTTTTTGCCCTGCCGTTTACCGATACCATTCTCGCGATCACCCGAAGAAAATTGTCAGGCAAACCCATCTTTAGCCCAGATAAAGCACACCTGCATCATCAACTACGCAAGTCCGGCTTAACGATCAAACAAACCGTCTTGGCAATGTATGCCCTGTCCTTTGGCTTTGCGACCATTGGCTGCATGATGGTATTCTTACGCTGGCGATATGTGCTGGCAATCTTCTTTGTGCTCTTTGCTTTTATTGCTGTCACTGCCATCAAGTCTGCACAAAACAAAGTCATCCAAGCTGCACAGGACCCCGGCTCACGCAAAGACGACCAAGTCACCATCGACATCGCAATCGACCAAGCCGGTCAGATTCCACGTCGTGGTGCCAAAGCCCACATGCCCGATACAAAGCCTTTGGCTAATGACCCATCTACAAAAGCAGTTGAGGGCAATCAATCAAGCACCCTCACTGACCCCCATGTTTAAATCTATGTAGACCTCTGGCAATCGTCTGTGATCAAGGCGAATTTCTACACCTAAGTCGGTGTTGTATGCCGTTCAAAATTAAAAACGAGATCATAATTTAACCCATTAGAGCATTACGAATCCAACCGTATCGTTTGCTTTGGACAATAGCTACGATGCGATGTATCGCTGGCCCGTGCCACGGGAGTGGCAGGGGTTTTTGTGACGCTACGATTAGATTAATGAGGCTTTAGGGTTGACTTGCCTAGCGTGAGGCGATATCATCGGGCGAAAATTTGAACCGGTTCAAATGCGTGTTTCTAGTTGTTTTAAGCCTAACGTTGTTTGTAAAAAGTCATCATGAATCCAACCGTTCAATCCATTGCGGATCATTTAGGGCTTGCTAAGTCAACGGTGTCGATGGCTTTGCGAAACAATCCCACGGTAAGCATAAAAACCAGACAAAGGATTCAGGATGCTGCGCGTGGGATGAACTATTTCCCCAATGCGATTGCTCAGGCGATGTCCACTGGCCGTGCGAATGTGATTGGGTTTGCAACACACGGGATAGCCAGTGAGTATCACGCTATTTTTATCGATGGTTTGAGTGAGAAGGCTGATGAGCTTGGTTATCTCGTTAAAATTATTCGTGTTCAATGGGACTTTGATGCCAAAGCACTTGTTGCAAAATGTCAATCTCAGTGTCTTAGTGGTCTTGTTTGTGGTGAAGCGAGTGAAAGCAGTGTCAAAGAACTTGTAGAGCTCGCTGCGGGGATAGGGTTGCCAGTCTCACAGATACCGGGCAATCCTAGTTTGCCAAAACTTATTAGCATATGTTGTGATGATCATTTGGGGATCCATCAAGCCGTTGAGCACCTTGTTTCTTTAGGTCATAAACGAATTGGATTTATTGGCGGTGATCCGAAAACGACTTCTGCTAAAAATCGAGAAGTGGGTTATCGTAAGGCCATCGAGTCTCAAGGTTTGAAAATTAATTCACAGGATATTTGTTCAGGTGACTATTTGGCTGCCTCGTCGCAATCTGCTACCCAAGCTATTTTGAGTCAAAAAAACCGGCCGACCGCATTAATATGTGCTAACGATATGATGGCAATGGTTGTCATTCGGACTGCCCGATCGATGGGTATACAGACGCCGGGTGATATTTCAGTTGTCGGGTTCTCTGATTTACATATGGCAGAATTATGTGATCCACCTCTGACATCCATTCGCCAACCACAACGAGAAATGGGGCAATTGGCTATTGAGCATGTTGTTTCTGCAATCAAATATAGACTCAATCAAGTTAAGCCTGCATCTGAGATACCGGTTAATGAAAATCTTGAGACGCAATTAATTATTCGTGAATCAACTAGCCGAGTGCTTGTCTGAATATGAGTAGAAGAACAGACTGAGTCAGTGCCGTTAGGTTATTTAAGTTTTTGAATATGAGAACGATAAAGTCGAATTTTTCAGAGTGAGATAAATCATTAAATCACGATTGCGGGTAATTGAACAGGTTGTTCTAGCGTTTAATGATGCATTAATATTTGTATCACCGCTGGTTTTGATTCTCTTACCTACATTGAACGAGATGTAAAAAACACACGGTATGGTCGTACTACATACACTTTTGTCGCATTAAACGCAGGTAATAGTTACCAATAAGAAGTTCAGATAATAAAAAAAGAATCTCTTTTTGTGAAGAGAAATAGGAAGGTATTTATATGACAGAACAATCTAAGGTGGTTAATACCCCCCCCGCATTTTTATTAGGTTACGAAAAGGAATATCAAGACAATCCAAAGCAAGCGACTTTGCAATGGTTCAAAGAGGCTAAGTATGGTCTTTTTATGCACTATGGTTTATATAGTGTCTTAGGCCACGGTGAGTGGGCAATGATTCATGAAAAAATACCACACGAACAATATTGCAAACTCAAGGATCAATTCACAGCAGAAAATTTCGACGCAGATGCTATTACAGACCTAGCCCTGGCGGCGGGGATGAAATATATCAATTTTACGACAAGGCATCACGAAGGATTCTGCCTTTTTCGGACACAGCAAACGGATTACAACAGTTTGGACGCGCCTTGCGGACGAGACCTTGTTGCGGAACTAGCTTTGGCATGTGAAAAGAAAAATCTAGGTCTGTTTCTTTACTATTCATATTCAGCTGATTGGCAACATCCTTACTTTTTCCCACGGAAGTACTGGCAATATGCTCAGCCGGATTATGAACAGGGCAATAGCAGGCTTCTTTGGAAGTGTGATGAAGACTTTCAGCAGTACGTCGATTTTATGCATGCGCAACTACGTGAGCTACTCACACAATATGGCCCCATTGCGGGGTTGTGGTTTGATCCGATTTCAGCGTATCACATGCGGCCTGATTTATTTCCGATTGAGAAAACTTATGAATTGATCCGTTCGATTCAACCTGAATGTTTGATCGCTTTTAAGCAGGGTGCAAATGGTGATGAGGATTTCGCTGCTCCAGAACGTGCTGCGAAATCGTTGGGCAGTCGGTTCAATGGTAAAAAAAGTACTTCTGTAGAACAAATCTGGGAGCGTAATAAGAACAAGCCTAAAGAAATATGTGAAACTTTGCAGCCACGTGTGTGGGGTTATAATAGTAAAAATGACGGGTATCATCGTACAGCAGATGATGTGATGAAAGTGCTTGCTTATGCTCGGAAGTTTGATGCGAATCTTTTGCTTAATACCGGGCCGTTGCCTGATGGTTCGTTGGATTTAGTGGATCAGAATACTTTGCTTGAGGTTGGCAAACGGCTTAAAGCGGGTGTTGATTGGGATTTAATTCCCGCTGAATCGTTGCCTCTTGAGCCTGTGGATCCTAATGTCGATAAAATTGCGCTCGCTCAATAGTAAGCCTTGCATTCATTCGGACATTTAACGTTAGATACGAAACACTGGACGAGGGGCCAGTGTTTTTTTAGATTCCATTTGGGTAGAACGGTTCTCCTTTCGTGCAGCGGAACTTAGTTATGTGAAAATGAAATTTTCGATGTGACTCCTGCGAGAAAATGATTTCGGCGAGATGTTTAACTATCGAGATCAATAGCTGTCGTTTTTTCCCATCACTTGATTGATACGGCTTGCGTATTGCAGGTAATGCCCTGTTGCTGCTATGGTGTGATTAAATACAGGCATTGACTAGTGACATTGCTATTAGCTTGATAGAACCCCTAAAGACGGGTGATTTTTGGCTTCGTGTTTGTAGCAGTTGATGTGTTTTAACGTTTATTCTTTTGGATGGAGCTTGTTGATGTTCGCGTTGTTGGTCAGATTACTTCACCCATTTACACCTCCCATAGCGACGGCTAGAAATTACAGTGTTCGCAAATTTCGCGGTGATATGATTGCTGGGTTGACGGTGGCAGTGGTGGAAGTTCCTCAGGCGATGGCTTACGCGATGATCGCGGGTGTGCCCCCGCAGTATGGTTTGTACACCTCTATCATTCAAGGTTTTTTCGGAGCACTGTTTGCCTCTAATGAACATCTTTCCAGTGGGGCGACCAATACCCAGTCTCTACTTATCGCAGCCACGGTGATTCATTTGGTTCCCAATGGCGAGCCGATGATGTACCTGCAATTGGTGATCGCACTGACGATGATCAAGGGCATTATTCAATTGATCTTTGCAGCAGCTCGGATGGGCAACCTGATTCGTTATGTGAGTCGCAGTGTGATTGTGGGCTTCTCAGCAGGGGCGGGTGTACTTATTGCTGCAGGTCAGATTCCTAACTTATTAGGATTAGCACGCGATCAACTGGGTGAGCGCGTTGCGCCGGGCGTGATTGGTGATGTGTTGCGTGTGATCCCGCATTTCCATGAGGCGAGTCCGTATGCATTGATGATTGGCGTGGGGACGCTGTTTTTAATTTTGATGATTCGCAGCATCTCACGTTTGGCGCCCGGGCCGCTGTTGGGCGTGGTTTGCGCGGGGGCTTGTGTGGCGATTGCAGGTTGGGGACCTGATGTTTTACCTTTAGTCGGTGAGTTACCCAAGGGTTTGCCAGAGGTGTTCGTTGCGCCTTGGAACATCTCGTACAGACAGGCTGAGGCCATGCTTGGCGGAGCGTTTGCGTTGGCACTATTGGGGATGATTGAAACGGTTGCCATTGGTAAATCCATTGGGGCTCATACGGGGACTGCGGTGAGTCCGAATCAAGAATTTTTCGCGCAAGGGCTGGCCAATGTCTTGGGCGCGTTTTGTCAGAATATCCCTGGCTCTGCGAGTTTTACGCGTTCTGCATTAAATCACCAAGCAGGGGGGATCACCCGTTTTGCAGGTGTTTATAGTGCCATTGCTGTGGCGGTTATTTATCTGACCTGTGGATCATTAGCATGGTATATCCCGCTAGCTGCTTTAGCGGGCGTGCTGTTTGTGATTGCTTATTCACTCATTGATTGGCGGTACATGCTTCGGGTAAGGCGGGTGAGTCAAGGTGATGCAGCGGTGTGTATGGTGACGTTTTTCGCAGCCATCACGTTGCCTTTACATTATGCGATTTACGTCGGCGTGTTCTTGAATATCGCGCTGTACATGCAACAGTCAAGCCGCCTGCGTATGGCAGAAATGGTGCGTTCACCGGCAGGCCCATTTGTGGAGCAGCCTCTTCAGGAAAAACACGGCCAACGCACAGTCCTCTTCCTGCAAATGGAAGGCGATCTATTCTTCGGTGTGGCAGACGAATTGCGTGACCGTCTAACACGCATTCGCAAAGATTCATCACGGGTTGTCATCTTCAGACTCAAACGCACACACTCTATTGATAGCACCGTGTTGCAGGTCATGGAGGAATTCACCAAACGCATGAATGAGACGGGACGGCATGTGATTCTCTGTGGTGTGCGCGATGAATTAATGGAGGTCATCGGTCATTACGGCCTTGATAAACTCATCGGCGAGGATAACGTCTTCCCCACAACTTACGGCGTGTTTGCTTCTGCCCAAAAAGCATTGGATCGTGCCAAGGTACTCATCGGCGGCTCCATTGATGCCAGCGACATCGCAGATCACGATGACCTAGAATATTGGGCATATGAAATTTAACCCCCCCCCGGAAGTTAAGGCTGATCTTTGTAGTCAAGCTAGCCATTGGAAGTCTTGAAAAACTTCCGTGGGCTTGCTAGAGCTGGGGGTTAAGAAGCAATCTGAAGCTAGACTAGAATCATCTTTCCCACAGCGAGGTTTTTCGACTAAAATGCTAGTCTGATGATTGACCGCCAACACATACAAAACATCGTCGATGGCAAAGATCGGCTTACTGCACAGCAAGCTTTGGACTTGTATAACCATGCATCGCTGCACGATCTGGGACGCTGGTCCTCGCAAATGTGCAATCGGATTCATGGCGATACCTATCGAACCTACATCATCGATCGCAATATCAACTACACCAATGTCTGTTCTGCACGCTGTACGTTCTGTGCTTTTCGACGTGATGTAGATGATCATGATGCTTACACGTTAGGTAAGGATGAGCTTCGCGATAAGCTCACTGAGCTGGTTAATCTCGGTGGGACGCAAGCATTGCTTCAGGGGGGGATGCACCCGGACTTGCCAATATCGTTTTATGAGCAGTTGCTAGTTTGGCTCAAATCCAAGTTCCCGTCGATTCATATGCATGCCTTTTCTCCGCCGGAGTTTGTGGAATTTGTGGCGATATTTGATGTTCCTGGCTTTCCTAAAACGCTGCCCGGCAAGTCTCATGAGCTGCCTGGGGAAGTTTGGTCTGCAAAGTTAGATGTCATTATCGAGCGTCTGCAAAAAGCAGGACTGGATTCGATTCCGGGCGGCGGCGGTGAAATCTTTGCATCACCTGTGCGCGATCGTATTGGCCGGGGTAAAGCAAGCGCTAGTCAATGGCTTGATGTGATGCGCTCAGCGCACCGTCATGGCATGAACACCTCAGCAACAATGATGTTCGGCCATATTGAATCGATTGCGGATCGTGTGGATCACATGGATCAGGTGCGTAAAGCTCAAGACCAGGCGATCGAAAATAATTGGCCCGGCAAGTACACCGCATTTATCTCTTGGCCGTTTCAGCGTGAAAATACACCAATGGGTCGCCTGCCCAATTGGGATCGTGAAAACGGCAAGCCCTTCCCCGGCGAGGATATTGATCACCCAGAATATGCCAAGGTGCCTCGTATGTCCGGCGCAACGGATTATCTGCGCATGCAGGCTATCTCACGGTTGTATTTGGATAACATTCATAGCATCGGCGCTTCATGGGTCACCATGGGGCCTCACATCGGCCAGCTTGGGTTGTTTTACGGGGCCAACGACATGGGCTCGGTGATGATCGAAGAGAACGTCGTGAGCGCCGCAGGCACGACGTATTGCCTAGACGAAGCGTTGTTATGTCGCTTGATTCGCAATAGTGGTTTTACGCCTGCTCAGCGTGCCAATGATTACAGCTTGCTTACAGTGCATGATGGGGAAAATTCCCCGGACCTTGCAGTGACCGATTGGTCGAAGCATCGCGTGGAGCAACTGCATCAGCACGGTGAAGAAGCACCAGAATCACTGACGCAGTTGACGATTGGTTCGCCTGATAATCAGTGATGTGCCAGCCTTGATAAGGCATGTTTTTTGAGCTCATCAATATAGTTTAGTACTCAAAAACAAGGCATCTACAAAAAGACGTTTCTTGTCTTTTTATCTGTGATTCACTAAACTACAGGTCTGTTTAATTTTTGCCAACCTTAAGATGAAAGTCGGACAGTTATGTTTTTCAAACCGTTCGTGTCGTTGTTTAAACGAACTGTAACTCAGTTTTCTATTGCACCTTGTGTCTTTCTGGGCGTGATGACCTTTGCCACTTGCATGGTGTCTGCTCAGATTCAGACGATGCCTAAAGGGGCTCAAGCCGTCACAGTGGTTGCTAATGCTGCGACTCAAATTAAAGGGCCTCGCCGCATTGCAGTGATCTTGCCAGTGAGTGGGCCGTATGCATCGATGGGGGTGTTGTTGCAGCAGGGCTACTCTTTAGGTGAAGCGGTCATCAAGCAGAGCGTGCTTAAGAATGCTGAGATTCGTTATTTTGACTCAGGCCAGTTTAAGGACATTCAAACACTTGTCAGTGAGCAGGTTGCTCCTTGGATGCCGGATGTGATTGTCGGCCCGTATACGTCTGAAGAAGCGTTGGCGTTGGATCAGGCAGCTAGGGCATTGCAGATTCCTGTGATCACCCCGGTGGCGACTATAGATAAGCTTAATCAGAATGCTCAAGGCATGGTTTATCGGCTGGCTCCCCCGCAGTACAAAATTGCTCAGACAGCGAGCAGATTTTTGCAAAGTGTTTGGCAAGATTGGGGCATTGACAAAGTCATTATCCTCA
>JAESSU010000284.1 GCA_016763955.1 Phycisphaeraceae bacterium
ACTTGCTTGGCACCGCGTTCCATGACGAGCTTGGCAGCTTCGCACATGGTTCCTGCGGTGGAGATCATGTCATCTGCCAAGACGACGGTCTTGCCTTTGACTTCACCGATGAGGTTTGCAGAAACGACTTCTGTGCCAGATTTACGACGTTCATCGACGATGGCTAAATCGCCCCCAAGCCAACTTGCATAAGCTTTAGCCGTCTTGACGTTGCCCACATCCGGACTCACTAAAACCAAGTCGCCAAGTTCTTCACGTATTTCCATGAGGTGCTTAACGATGACCGGAGCAGCGTTAAGATGGTCCACAGGAATGTCGAAAAATCCCTGAATCTGTACTGCATGCAGATCCATGGCGACAACGCGGTCAGCACCTGCATGTGTGATGAGGTTGGCGACTAACTTGGCTGTGATCGGAACGCGACCCTCATCTTTGCGGTCTTGCCGAGCGTAACCCATGTAAGGAATCACCGCGGTGATCCGCTTGGCAGAAGCGCGACGCAGGCAGTCAATATAGATTAGCAATTCCATCAAATGTGCATTGACAGGTGCATAGCTGGATTGCACGACGAAACAGTCACGACCACGGACATCTTCTTCGATCTTTACGATCAGTTCGCCGTCGGGAAACATGTCGGTATGGCCTTGCCCTAACGGCAAATCCAAGTACCGGCAGATGCGCTCAGTAAGGTCACGTGAAGCTCGTCCACAGAAAATTTTCAGGTCATCTCGATCAGCTCGACTCATGATTACTCCCCAATCACTTTTTGGACCAAACGCCCACACAAAATACGGTTTACTTCCGCAAGCTGCTGGGGTGTATTAATACTTAAAACGTCATCCGCAGGCACCGCATCAACGACACCAACAATTTGCCCCTCGGATTTGAGAATGCCCGGCACGTCCGTCAAGTAATATTCTCCTTGACGGTTGTTGGGCTTAATCTGGAGCAGTTTGGCAAACAAACTTTCACTGCGGAAACAGTAGTAGCTCGGATTCACTTCACAAATAGCAAGTTGATCCGCAGTGGCATCCTTTTGCTCAACGATGACTTTGAAGGTGTTGTTGCGGTCTCGGATCACTCGACCGTAGCCTGAGGGATTGTCAATCACAGCGGTCGCTAAGGAGGCTGGGAAGTTTCCTTCGCGATGAACCTTTAAAAGTTGAACCAAAGTCTGACTGCGAATCAATGGGCCATCGCCGCCAAGTACGAAAACATCACGACTTTGTTTTGGGTCAAAAAGTTCGTGTGCCATCATGACCGCGTGGCCGGTTCCTAGTTGTTCGGTTTGTTCGACAAAAAGACATGCAGAGGTACTTGCCAAAGCTTCTTTGACTTGATCAGCCATGAAGCCCACAACGACAATTACACGCTCACACCCAGCCTCAAGGCAGGCATCAACGACCCATTGCAACATGGGCTTGCCATTGACCTCTAAGAGCACCTTAGGCAGATCACTATCCATGCGCGTGCCTTTTCCGGCAGCCATGATAATTGCGTCAACGGGTGTATTGCTTGTCATTGTCAAAAGTCCTGGGCGGCTGTGTCTGAAACTTAAAAAGTCCAAGACACGGATATTAGCCAAAGTTCGGTTTAAACTTTTTAGTAGCTTAAAAAAAGTTAGCCCGCCTGGACTCGAACCAGGAATGCCAGTACCAAAAACTGGAGTGTTGCCATTACACCAGGGGCCATCTCATTATTCCGCCACCCAGCGAAGCCGATCATAAAATGATCGTATTTGAAGGGAGCCGGCACCTGTTCTTAGCTGAAACATAACACAAGCCGGCGGGGATGCGTCAAGTCTTTGCCCATGCCGTTGTGCTTGTCAAATCAGTGGTTACACCAATATTTAAACACATTGTCATGGTCGGCCTCGATATCAGGCAGGTGAGTATTATCGTGAAGATGATGTGATTGTCAAGCGTCAAAAAATCAAAATAACCCCAAGGCCATGCACTGGAAACTTTTGAAAAACTAAATCCATCATGATTAAAGCCGTCCAAAGCTACGCAAGCAGATTCCCGTGGGGGTATTTGGAGCTATTTGAGGATGGATCAGACCTGTAATTCAAGGATGCGAGCTGGTGTTTCTGGTTCACCGGTGCGAGCACTAATTAGACATGCATGAGCGCATCCCAAAGCAGCCTGACGGCGGTTGATTAAAGTCGCATCATCAATCGCTTGTGCATAAGGATTGGTTAACGCTGCATGACAACCATCGCTTACTAATTCTCCAAAACAGGGCATCTGCGTTTCACAGGCCCATTGGTCAATAATCGTCCCATCAGGCTGATAGAGTTCATACCGGGTGTCGGTGACGATGAGTTGGGCATCGTGTCCCAAAAGCGTCATCTGTCTGTGAGACATTGCAGCATGGTCGCTTAATAACATTTGGATACAACCGCCGCCTGCAAGTCTGCCTTGAATGCTCAGGTGGCCGGTGATTTTTTCCAAGTTTTCGGGAATGGGTTTGCTGGAGCTAAGCACCGCATCCACAGCGGTGGGCATATGGATCAAGCTTAGGATGTGCTCCCAGCTATCGACTAATCTGGCAAACAGTGAGGCATCCGCTAAGCTCCCCACACTGGTAAAGTGGATTTGATCCAGCTTGCCTAAAGACTCCAGCGGGTCTGCTGCTTGGGTCCATCCGTTGCACTGATTAAATTGTGGGAGGAGTTTGCAACGCACGGTCGTGGTGCTGACATTGGCAATTGTGCTCGTCACTGGCACGATGGTGTGTACTATCATTTGAGCTTGTGCCATGGTTTCTAAATCACGCATGCTCACTTGCTGCATTGATAAAAACAACATGCCCGATGGCGGGTGATCCACCATGATCTTACGCAGGTCATCATCAAAGGGCAGGTCAAAATCGCGTGCCAGATCGGTCACCGTCGCGGTGCGTTCACCGCCTACTGCAAGGATTGTTACACGGTCCTTGAGTTGGTTGATGATCTGCTTGGCCAGTGTTACACGGGCTGCATCAGTCCAAATAATCAGTTCGATTCCAGAGTCTGCCATAGATACTGTGATTGTACACGCCCCCCCGGAAGTAGGGCAAACGCATGTCCCGTAAATTGTCTTGGCTATGAAATCTCTACTCAGCAGTTCCCCCGGAAGTAGGGCAAACGTACGTCCCGTAAATTGCCTTGGCTATGAAATCTCTACTCACCAGTTCCCCCGGAAGTAGGGCAAACGCACGTTCCGTAAATTGTCTTGGCGAGCCGTGTTGTGTCAACACGGAATTGACCGTTGGTCAAAATGTTGTGCCAAAGATATTTTGTAAGCTGATTTAACATTTGACCGAGAGCAAAACCGGCTGACACTGCCTAGCTCGCTAAGACAGGGTGCACATGCCCCCGGAAGTTTAAGACAGGCATGGGGCATTTGTATCTTGGCGGGTTTTCGTAGTTAAACATCGGCAGGTATGTACTTACCCGTTTGGCATTGAATACAAAAGGCTGCGTGTTTGAATATTATTTCTGAGATGGACTTCCATGCTGGATGGTTCAGGCTCAAACACCATCCCCGGTATGAATCCCCCATGCTTGAGGGGTTAAGCTCAAACACCATTTCTGGTATGAATCCC
>JAESSU010000285.1 GCA_016763955.1 Phycisphaeraceae bacterium
GCATCGCTTTGATAATATTGGTTCCACGGATAGAAAAGCCCTGATCTACAGGCCATAATGCGTGTTCGCCGACAAAAAGCACATCGAGTTGTTCGCTTTGAGACTGATTCATGGCGTGTTAGGCTGCCTTTCGCAATGCAGTTGTTTGTTGTGTGTGGATTATGCCCGATGCTTGTTGGGCAGCTTGTATGAACCGTTGTGTTGTGGCTTGCCAGTTGTATTGCTTTAAACGTTGAGTCCCCATTTGTACCAGCTCAAAACGAAGACAGCGGTCTTTGATGAGCTTGGTCATGCCTGCGGAGATTGAAATGGAGTTTTCAGGGTTCACAAGGATCGCGGCCTTGCCAGCAACTTCGGGCAAGCTGGTGACATCACTGGTGAGCACTGCGGCTTGAGCTTTAAACGCATCAAGAATCGGCAAGCCAAATCCCTCAGAAAGACTTGGGAATGCCAAAATTTCGGCACCACTTAAAAGTGCAGCAATGTCTTCTTCAGGCACAAAGCCGTTGAGATTGACGTTCGACCCAATGCCCAAATTTTCAACTTGCTGGCGAACTTTGAGTTTTGTTTTTTCATCAAGTCCGACAATGACCAGTTGCCAGTTTTTACGGACTTGATGCGTGAGCATGGCCCATGCTTCAACGACGCGTTTGGTGTTTTTTCGCAAAGCTGATGCGCCAAAGTGAATGACGTACGGCCGGTCAATGGCATAACGAAGCAATGTCGGTGCCGCTTCAACAGCTGTCATATACTGCATGTTGCTGTCTGCTGCCCAAGGATTGATCGTGATGCGATGCGGGTCTGCACCAAACTCACTGACTAACCGATTGCGTGTGTACAGTGAAGGGGTGATGATCCAACTTGCCCGCTTAGAGGCGCGGCTAATTGATTTGCGAAAGTGATTGACCCGCTGCTGAGATTGACCTTGGGGCATGTCCAAAGGAATCAGGTCATGAATGGTCACCATTGTCGGCACTGGGAAAAAACGAGGGCAAGTGTTCGCAGGGCAGTGCAACACATCGACTTGGTCTTTCCATGCAGCGTAGGGTAATCGCAGCCGTTCCCAGCAATCAAACCGATCACCGGGCATGTCCATGTACTGATCAATAATATTGCTTTGAGGTAAAAGGTCTTCATCCAAAGGTTGGCTCAAACGGTGATATGCACGGACTTCCCAATCCGGCTGCGTGGTTGCGACGTGAGCATAGAGATCGATCAGGTTCTTACCTGTACCACGGCGTGTGGGCCAATAAATCGTGCGTGCGTCTAATCCAATGCGCATTTTTTTTCCCTTGAACTGTAGCATTCCTACCCTTTTTTCGACCAGTTTGGCAGGCCAGTTAATCGCTACAGGTGGCATAAGTAGAACTTTTAGCAGATAGTAGGGCGCTTAACGTCTGATAAGAATGCAACAAGTAACTGCATTGGCTTAGGCAGGTTGTTTGTGAGAGGGTTTCGTTTGTGGCAGTTAATGTCGGATTGGATTGGCTTGCGGGTGAGAAACTGATTTTAAATTTCAAATTCAGAAAGGTTCCAAGTGTTTTTCCAGTCGATTTGGAAGCGTTCACCTTTGAAAGAGATCGGTAGCCAGACATATTTCCCGTCAATTGCATTTTGGGGATTCCAAATATCAAACATCGCGATATAGGCATCTTTTTGACCTTGCACTTTTTGAATATAAGTGCTCTGACCACCAAAAGTTTTATTGGCTCCCAATCCGTTATGTGGGTTTTGTCCTGTGCATGGATTTTCTAACTCAAGCCATGGGCCCAAAATTGAGTTCGCAACTCCCGCGCGTGCCGCATTGGGCCCCCAGCCGCTACAGCCGCTCGCTAAGGAGGTAATATTTACCTTGGTGTTTACAGATTGCAGACGCTTCCATCCAGCGGTTTGGAAAGACTCGGCTGTATGTTCCGCTAGGGGCTAGGTAATCATCAGTGAGCTGAGAAATATGCAATGTACTATTGTTTTCAGACGAATAAATGTGATATGCCTTTTCGTCGTCGTCTACAAATAGCGTCATATCACGAGCCATCTGTCCTTGGTTAAAGTCCCGCCCTAGAATGTTGTGTTGTACCGTATTGAGTTGTGCATCGCCGGTAAACTTAATGCCTTCTAATTCGCTTTTTGCAGGAACATGTTTTATTTCTTCACTAGCGTTTATCGGCCAATGCCCAGCATTGGGTCGCAAGGAATGCAGAAAGGTAAAGGGGCCCGTAGGCGAATTAGCCACTGCTACTGCGCTGTGTGCGGTGTTGTATTTTTTCCCTTTGTGTTCTAGATGGAACCACATTACAAATTTTTTGGTCTTCGAATTGTAAATGACTTTGGGGCGTTCAAGGATGCATCCTTTGCTAATCTCACTGTTGGGGGCCTGCGAAACTAGCAGTGCAATGCCTTGGTCATCCCAGTTGTGCAGATCGCCAGAGCAATCACAGTGGACACCCACCCAAGCTTGATTTCCCGCTTCACCTTCAACTTTGTGTTCTCCATACCAGAAGTAAACGCCTTCGTGGTAGAGTCAACTCCCGCCGTGTGCATTAATGGGAACTCCAGAGGTATCATCCCACACGGTTGCAGGATGAAACCGATCGTAGCGATGGGCTGCTTCAAGCTTGTCTTTAACAATTGATCCCATAATCTATATTCTCGTTATTGGTTTGAATGTCGCTAACGGAGTTGATGTCTTGATGTTTGACTGGAGTCGTTTGCCTATTCCATGCGACATGCCATGCTGCAATGTTGTGTCGGAATTCTGCTTCGTTAAGGGCGCTGGCCTGTGAGAGTGTTTTTTCTGGGCCATGAATACTCGGCCCACTTCACCGGCTAAACACACAGATAGCCATGTCCGCATTGGTGTTTGGATCATTGCTGACGTTTTGGTTTTGTTCCATGTTTAGAAACAGATGTCTGTGAATGGTGATGTCGCGTTGGGTACAGAAAATCTGCCAATCCAAGATCGACAAGAACCGGCGGTTTGGCGTGTCGTACCAGTTGTGGTGAAGCATGCCGCCTTCAGCGCCGGGGCTGCGTCCTTCTTCATGGAGCATCTTGCGAATTTTGTGATACGCAAAGTTCGGGTAACTGACAATACAGCGTTTGCCTACGCGAAGCATTTCATCGACGATCGCCTCGGTGTGCACAATGGTCTGCAAAGTCAGCGAGAGCACCACATAATCAAATTGTTTATCTTGAAAGTCCGGCAGCCCTTCTTCCAAGTCTGCTTGCACCACATCAAACCCACGTTGCATCGCTTGTTGGAGTTTGTATTCATCCAAGTCCACGCCCACGAGATGTTGAGCATGTCGTTCATGTGCAAGACGTGTCATCAGTGACCCACGCGAACTGCCTAAGTCCAATACGGACTTGCCCTCATCGACTAGGCCAATGAGTTGCTCAAGGTCATAACGGGGCTCGGCGGGTTGATCTTCGGGAAGCGGTTGGGCGGGGATAAATGTCCCTTGAATGGTGGTGGTATTTAGGAAAGCTTGAACCATTCCGCCGTAGCGCTGTAAATCATTTTTAAGTAGGAAAGCATCATGCCCAGCATCGGAAGTGATATTGCAAAAGCTCACATATTTACCTTGGCAGATGAGTGCATCAGTCATCTCACGAGACTGTGATGCCGGGAAGAGCCAGTCACTGGTGAAACTTAAAATCAGCC
>JAESSU010000286.1 GCA_016763955.1 Phycisphaeraceae bacterium
CAGGTATGGCGATCCGTTTTAATGAAAACGATTCACGCATGATGGGGCGCACCGCATCAGGTGTTAAAGGCATTGACCTTGCCCAAGGAAACCATGTCGTAGGCATGGTTCGCTGCCTGCAAGAAGACACCACTGAATTACTCACCGTGACCGAAAACGGCTACGGCAAGCGTACGCCTTTGTGTGAATATCTGGTTCAGACCGAAGACGGTTCAACCCGCACGCAAGGTCGTGGCGGTAAAGGTCGCCGTGATATCAAAACCAATAGCCGCAATGGTAACGTGGTTGCCCTACTTTCAGTGACTGATAATGACGGCTTGATGCTCATTAGTACCGGAGGCATGATCGTTCGCATCTCAGCAGATACGATCCGTCAAACCAGCCGCGGAACACAAGGCGTTCGCGTCATTAACCTGTCCAAGGATGACAAGCTCGCGGGCATTGCACGGATTCTTGATGGTAACGATGATAATCAAGAAACAGAAGATGCTCCATCTGATGCCTCACCAGCACCATCCACAGAGCCTGCATCCGAAGATACATCAGCAACGCAAGTAACAGAGGAAAACAGCCCGTCGGAATAATTTCTACAATCTTTTGTAGAACCCTTGATCATTGATTTTACACGCTTACTTAATGTATCTGGCACATTGTTTTAAGATGCCAAATCATTTTCAGCATGGATAAAATCATACCCAATAGGTTTAAGATTGGAAGCAAACATAATGCCTCCTATTCAACACTGGTCAGATGATATTTGGGTCGCTCAGTTACAAGCTGATCAGATGTGCTTAACGGATGAGTTAACACAGTTGGTTAACTCGCTTAAAGACAGTGAGCATTTACCACATGTGGTGATTGATTTATCCAAGGTCGACCACTTGGTTAGCTCACATTTATCCCAATTATTGCAAGTCCGCAAGGAAACAATCACCCGTGACCGTAAGCTCAGATTGTCCCATCCCAATAATCAGCTATGGGCTATATTTCTCACGACCGGACTAGACAAAGTTTTCACCTTCAGTGAAAACGTCAGCACCGCGTTAGCTGGATTACAGATCGAAAGCTAAAGCATTATCAATCTAATCGTGGTGACTCAAAAAGACATGCTTCTTCAGTGATACGAATCAGAAATGTGTCGCAACGCAGCGATTATCCAAAGCAAACACGATGGCTGGATTCGTGAATGTCAGGCGTGTTAATTGCAGCTAGAACGTCACGTATTGTATCTTGCGATGCATCAACGACACATCGTGTCGCTGATATTTCTTTAGCGATATTAAGCGTGATTCAATACAAACAATACCATTCACGATTAAAAATTGTGCGTGACTGACATCGCGAACACAGACGCTACAAAGTCTGATGAACCGTCCGATGCGTACAATCTCGCAAAATTACTAGAGCGTTACCATTTCAACGGTCACGTTTATGAGCATATGAATAGGTCTACAGCAACTCTAATTTACTGACTTTGACATCTTGTCGGTTAAACAACTTCCGGGGGTCAGTTGAGTTTGTAGTCGTTGATGCGCTTAGCGTAATTGTCCAGAAGGATGTTGAGCTCATCAATAGTGCTGGCCAAGCGTTCGATGTCAGGCGACTTGGCGGCTACAGCGAGTTGCGAAAGTGCGCTATCTTCGGAAACGACATCTTTGGTAATTGTCGCTTGCTTACGGGACTTGCCTAAAGTGTCTTGTGCTTGCTGCTGAATTTGAAGTTGGGTTCGAACGATCAGGTCATAAGCAGATTGGAAGGTCGCGGTGCGATCAGCCATCAACTTGTGTTTGCCTTTGGATGAACGGGCTAGGATCAATGCATACTTTTTGCCGAGATCGTGGGTGACCATCATCATCGTGGTTTGCATATTGGTAAGGGAAACCTGCTTAGCAAGTATTTCAATTTCTATAAGTTGCTGGGTCTGACTGTCTGCTTGTTGATGGGCTTTAGCAAGGATTTGTAGTGCTTCTTGCATATCCGAATTGATCTGAGCAAAGTGCGGCTGAACCTTGGTGGTGAATTGTTCAACAACAACATTAAACTCATCCATGAAACGGTTTTCCGTATCAATTAGATTTTGCTTTGCGTGTGTTTTTTGTTTTTCGTTACTTTTATGTCTTGCGGTAACGCCTTGGATCTGACGTTCCAATGAGTCCATAAATTCCAAGGTAAAGTCGACTTGCTCGGTGAGCATGGCTCGCTGGGCGTTGACGTTCTCAAGGCGAGCTTGCTCGAGCTGTCGCTTGGCATCCAAAATTGAAGCCTTGCGAGAGACGGCTGAAGCATCATTTAACAGTTTGTATTTGGAATCACCCTTGGCGACAAAAGAATCACGCTTAAGGTCTTGCGACTGTTTGTTAAGCGAATTAATTTGCTTCTTCAAATTAGCCATGATCACCTGATGATTTTTGGCTTTGACATCAAGTTGTGACATAATTTTTTCGAGTTTTTCCAATTCAACCGTGGTGTTACGAAGTTTTTTCTTAAGCTGAGCAATAAGCTTGGTATCGTCGGATTGCATGTTGTTAGCCAGCGAATAACTCCGGCCTACCGCAACGGCATAGCTTGTCATCACGACACTTCGACTCGATAAACTGGTCCATTGATCCATGAGAAGACGCAACTGAAATCGAGCAGATGACGTGTAAATGTCAGCGACTAAACGTTGTGCTGCGACTTGTTGCTTTGCCGTTCCCTTAGTTAAAATAGGTTTTAAAGCTTCAAATGCTTTGCCTAATTTTTTTTGACGGTAAACATCCATGGACTGCCGGTTGGTTTCGACAGCTTTGCCTAACTGGCTGGCTTGAATTTCCTGAGCCGAGGCCGTAACGTAACCAAGTTCCACTTCACGTAAAGTGTCAAGAACCTGGTCGAAATGATTACGGCCTTCGATTTGACGGGACGATTCCTGGTCACAACCGCTGGTGATCAACAGGACGGATATTAAAAGCAAGTTGATGATTCTCACGGGGTGCATTCCTGTGGCTGGCGACAAAGTAAAGCAAGGCATATGGGTTATCAATTACGGCGGACATTCGTATCAACGGGCTCGACAATCTGCTTCGCAGAGCTAGGAAGCGCGTAGTTAATACCGTATTTGGGTGTGGGTGAATAAAGGCTTTGAATCCAGTTACGGATCATGATGTACTGAGCATCGTCTCGACCTTTAAGGAAGATAGGCAGCATATTTCGTACAGGTGGATGAGGGAAAACCGAATCATCTGCCCGCATCCCAAATTGTAAAAACATCGAACGATCCGGCTCGACACGATCAATCATGTCGTATCGCTTGCCTGATTTTGAGGCGTTATATGAATAGAGAATATAAAAATTAGTGTAAACAACATCATCAGGTCTGGCACCGGGGCGACGATTAAACAGAAAAATGCCCCGGGCTTTTTTACCACCATGACACGCAGATGTTGCACAGCGATTAAGGATATAGGTTCGATGAATTGTCTTAAATGCCTTAAAGACTTGCGGGTCACCTAAAACACGAGCCTTGCTATAAAATTCACGTGCCTTAGCTTTGAATATCACATCAAGTTGCTGATAGCCGTCCAATTTATTTAGAAAATAATTCCGATCATCTCTATTTTTTGGCACGCCATCCACGTCAATAAAGTTTTTGAGAAAATCTAAAAGGTCTGTTCGTTTGAAACGAATTCTGGGTTCTAAATTAAGATTAACTTCGTAAACTTTCATCAAGTTAATCTGATCCTCAGTGAGCAACTCACTGGGCATGGGAATCACAGTTGACTGATAAGTCGTAGCAGCGTGTGTTGCCTTCGTGTGTGATGGCGTTTTAATCGGAGCTTTGGCGCGTGTTGTCTTAGGAGGTATGCGTTTGGTTCTTGCCTTGCCTGAATCGTTGCCTTGCAATGTTTGTTTATTGTGAACAATCTTTAAAAGCAGTGGGACACGTGTGTCTTTAGGGAACGCTTTTTGTAGCGAAAGGAGTTCTTTTTCAGCTTGATTGTAAGCTTTCTTTTCAGAGTAAAGCCATGAAGCTAGTTGGTAGCGACCTTCAAGATCATCATCTTTGAGTTGCTCGCGTTTGGCTTGATATTCTTGATTTAGGGTGAGAATGCGTTTAAAGGATTTGATGCTGGCATTGTCGTAGCGCGTTTCGATGCCAACGACTTTGAGGATGACGGTGTCTTTGTTTTTGGAAACCAGTTCACCGCGTATGACCTTGCCATTGTTCAGTGTAATTTCGGCCTCGACAGCCATGAGCATGTTGCAAGAAATAAGCAACATGAATACAGCCAGTGCACGACAGTGTCTACTGAACATATGACGAATCCTCATCAGGATGTAACTCCATAATCATCGGCTGATTTGATGCCGAGTTAGGCAACGTTGTTAATCACCCTCAAGGGGCGACTTTACTTGCGTCTAATTATAAGCTGCTCAACGTACAATGAAAAGTCCAACGGACTCTGAGACTACGTTAAGCAAATTATAAAACTGCACTTAGGCTGATTCTTCCTCTGTCGAATTTTCTTCAATCGAATCTTCTTCAATCGGATCATCCTTAGCGAGCATTTCCTGAGCCATGGTGATTAAGCGTTCTAGACGAACAGGCTTAAGCAGATAACCATCCACCCCTAGGCCCATGGCATATTGTTGATGACGTTTGCCTTCATTGGCAGTCACCATAATGATACGGGGCGGATTTTCTAGTTGCTTAAGCTTTTCAACGACCAAAAAACCGCTGCGTTTAGGCAGCATCATATCCAAGACGACGAGTTGGGGCGGGTCTGTTTCACAGATACGCACAGCCGTGTTGCCATCACCACAAATCTGAGTCAACGCACCTTCTGCTTGAAGTGCTTGATCAATACTTTCTTGAACTTCACGATCATCATCAACGATC
>JAESSU010000287.1 GCA_016763955.1 Phycisphaeraceae bacterium
CTCGCTTGGGTATTAATCAAGACTAGGTTTTATTTAGAAAGTGTATTTGATGAAACGGGTTTCGCTATTATTCCTTGGGGTGTTTTGCCAGTTGTGCTTTTCTTCATTAGCGCTTTACGCTTTGGAGCAGCCTGAAAAGTCTGAGCCTTGGATCATCACACTCTATACAGAAAACGATAGCTCTTATTATGTCCCTGGTAGTACGGCTGACCGCTATTACACGCATGGCAGTAAACTTACGGTGACCCATCAACCAGCCTGGGGCAATGCTCTAGCTGATAAGCTCGCGACGGTTTTACCCATTGGTAAAAACGAGCCTGTTCACACGGCTGTCGGTTACACGCTAGGGCAAAATCTCTATTCGCCAGATAATATTTCCAATGCCACACTAAACGTCAATGATCGTCCTTACGCAGGCTGGTTCTATGGCGGGATGTATCTACAGCGATCTGTGAATGACAAAGAATTCGATCACCTAGAATTGAACCTAGGCATCATTGGCCCATCTTCACTAGCTGACAAAACACAGCATGTGGTTCACAAATTGTTTGGTTCGCCCAACCCCAATGGCTGGGAAAATCAATTAAATGATGAAATCGGCATTAACTTCAACTATCAGCATAAATGGAAGTTCACCGTTAAAGGGGATAATCAAGGGGGCCTGACAATGCAGGCGATCCCGCAAGTTGGTTTTGCGGTGGGGAATGTGAATCGCAACCTTAGCTCAGATGTGACGGTACGCATGGGGTGGAATCTTCCTGCGGACTTTGGCCCGGGACGATTAGACGATGTGGTCTCCGCGACGACTCCTTCACAGCCACAAAATCTAAGTGCTTATGGCTTTGTTCGAGCGGGCGGCCGTTACGTCGAACACGACTTATTTATCAGTGGCAATAACGACCACCACTCTCATGGTGTTGCTGAAGAACAATGGGTTCGCGAAGTTCAATACGGCATCGCACTGGCTTGGAAACGAATGACACTCCTCTGGTCCAATCGGCACATCACCAAAGAATTTAAACAGCAATCCAACAGCCATGTCGTGGGCAGTTGGGTCGTATCCTATACCCACCCATTTTAAAACGTAGCACCTAGTTACTTAGGCGGTGACGTGATTTATGAATCTTGATTAATCATAAACGTCGCAAGGTGCTCAAAAAACGCAAGCATTAACGCGCTGTCTTTGGCATCTATACCCACTTCGTTTATTGCCCCAGTCATCAGCTCGATCCAACGATGTCGTGCATTAACATCAATGGCAAAGGGATTATGACGCATTCGCAATCGAGGATGTCCGCGCTCTTGGATATATTTTTGTGAACCGCCAAGGCGATAAATCAAAAAATCTCTAAGACGTTCTTCGGCTTTCTCTAAATCATCCGATGGATACATTGGCCCTAAGATATCATCCGTGGGAACCTTACGGTAAAACGCAGCAACGATGTCGGTGATACCTTGCTCGCCAAGGTTGTTATATAGTTGATGAAGTGGGTCAACGGGCATGCGGTTCTTATCTCCATTGTGAACGGTTAAGCCCTGTAGTGTACCACGAGATAGTAGTGGGTTAAAATGTCGGTGATTTGCGGCCAATCCATATGCAAATTGGACGTATGCCCCCTAGACACGTCATAATAACGAGATGTTCTTGCACCGTATCCGACACTATCTACATGGCGCTTTTGCGTTACTGCAATCCAGATTGCGCATCGGCGTGACGGACTTGCAGACGATGTCCAAGCGACGCGAAATTTGCAATAGCTGTCCAGAAGCAGAGCCTTGTAAAGGTTCCGTCCGGATCAAGTGTAAATGTTCAGCATGTGGATGCTACCTCAACGATAAAATTCGTTTGCATCACGAAAAATGCCCATTGGACAAGTGGTGATTATGGCACGCAACAAAATCAGTCAAATAATCTAAAGGATAATGATGCGTCACGCTCCCAATATTCTACTTTTGTGTTTTGACCAGATGGGGGCTCATTGCCTTAGCACATATGCAAACAGCATTGTTAAGACGCCGCATCTGGATCGACTTGCAGCACGCGGGATTGTCTTTGATCATTGCGTGACCAACTCGCCGGTTTGTGGGCCAGCTCGTGCCAGTATCATGACCGGCTTGTATCCGAGTCAACATGGTGTCTGGACCAATGGTATTGCGCCTGTTGAAGGTACAACTAGCTTTGCTCAAGTACTTGCCGAAAAAGGATATCGCACATCATCCATTGGCAAAATGCATTTTACGCCTGATGATCATGCGTGGGGATTTACACATCAAGCACGCACGGAAGATATCGAACGAATCGACCCGAAAACGGATCGGTATATTCAATGGCTTGAGCAGCAGGGGGTCGAGTATCGGAGATTTGCGGAGGGCAATCCCAGCGAAAGCGGGCTTCCACTTGAACAGCATCAAGATTACTGGGTCGCCAGTGAGTCGATTAAATTCATTCGTGAGAACAGCGAACAACCCTTTTGTTTGTTTTCTTCTTTCATCAGTCCGCATGATCCTGTCAATCCACCATCGCCTTACCATAAACAATATGACTAGCGTCAGATCCCGCCGCCGATTCGACCGGATGCTGAAAAGGCCGGTAAAGCTAGTGTGCATTTGCAACATTCATACGGCTGGCATGGTTTGCAAAATGGCAAACGACATGATCGCAGTGATGAAGAACAACAGAAATATACGGCTTTGTATTATGGTGCAATCTCGTTTCTTGATGCACAGATCGGCCGTGTCTTAGAGGCACTTACTGCTGCGGGCGTAGCGGACAATACCTATATCGTATTTACAACTGATCACGGGAATATGCTCGGAAACCATTGGTTAAATGAGAAAGGGCCTTGGGGATATGAAGAGTCTTTACGCGTGCCACTTCTTATTTCTGGGCCGGGGATTCCTGCGGGGCAAAGATCAAATGCGCTGACCAATCATATTGACCTAGCACCAACGTTTGCCCAGTGGGCCGGCGGTGAGACTTTTGGGCAGGGGGTCTCACTTGCACAAGTATGCCAAAATCCAAAGCTGCCTTTACCGCGTACCGTGACGGTGTCTGAGTTTAATGATACGGCTAAGATTTTGCGTGATCAGCGGTGGACTTTTTGCTATTACCCCGGATCGCGAGAAACGGAATTGTACGACCGCAATGCAGATCCTTTACAGCATGATAATCTTGCGGGGCGGGCAGAATTTTTCGAGGTTGAAAATCGGTTTTTGCGTGAATTAGTTGAATTTGAAATACAGCAAAAACCATTTCGCAGTGAGGCTAAAGACCTTACCCCCCAACGTGTCGCTGCACTTTATCAATATCGCGCAAAGCAATTGTTAGAACGTGGAGATTTGCATTCAATGTCTGGAAATTGTGATGTAGATGATATTTTAAGCTGGTTTACAACAAGTTCGTAGCTTTTAAAAAGACTGCAATTGGACTTGAAAAAAATCATTGAGAAACTCAAATCCAACCCCGCTGCCAATGCCCAGGGGATGCTCTAGGTTATCGATTGCGCTGCAGACGATAATCTCGGGCGCATTGACCAATTTGTTGGCGAAAGACCCGAGAAAAATGGAGTGGGTCGATAAAACCGACCTCCAGTGCAATCTCACCAATGGATAAATCACTTTGTCGCAATAGTATTGTGGCTCGGTTCATTCGTAACCGTTTGAGATATTGCATCGGCGTTTGTCTCATTTGCTTGCGAAATAGTCTGCCTAGATGATCGGGGTGAACCGAGGCACTTTTTGCCACATCAGATAGACACAGATGCGGGAGTCTATAGGTACGAGCCATGAAGGTGGCGGCTTCTCCTACAATTGAAGCTGTGGGTATGTCTTGCGAGTTATTTGTAGAAGGCGACGCTTCTTGAATCAATGCGGCTAAAAGTTCGAGGATCCCGCCTTTCATCCGTAGTCGTCCCGGTGCACTTTGCTGAGCCGGATCGTAGGCTGGCGTGGGGTCAGTGTAAGTTACATGTTGCCCGGACAATAGACATAGCGTGCTGATCTTCTCAAATAAACTGATGATCCGTGGGCCATCCTTAATGGGCATGCAGCAAAATAAGGGTTCACGCTTAAGGCATGCAAATTCTTTGATCCCCGTCACATCTAAAAACATACAAATTGATCTTTGTCCTGTTTGGGTTCGCTTTGAAACATTACCAAAGTGAACACTGTGTAAAGCTAGGTTTTTCTCTGGCACATTTTCAAGCCGATTGCCAATCTGTAAGTCATCAACCTGACCGCGAATCATGTAAGCCAACTCCAAGTGCTCCGCAGGCGGATTGTAATATCCACCGCCGGAAAATCCTGCAAACGGTATCGCAGGAATAGGCGACCGATCACACCAATTCGACAGCCGGTTTATCCATGCGCAGATATCATCCATATTTAAATCGCTTTCATCCATTGCTAATGAATGCTTATTATACGATAGTTATTTTATAATAAAAATGACAGTTATTATTTTTATGACGTATTGATGCATATTGAAAATACAAATGGATAAACGTTACATGAGTACACACAAACTTACCGTTAAGATTCAAGCACCAGCCCATGAGTTAATTACTCGGGCTTTTACGATCCTCAAAGACCGAATTCAGGAACGTTGTTTGACCGCAGTCGTTCAAGGCCACGCCCACGCAACGTTGGTTTTAGCAACTGACAGTGATTTGGCGCCTGATGCTTTTCGTATTGACGAGGTTGACCATGTGACGCGTATTGCCAGCGGGTCACCACGAGGATTGATCTACGGTATCGGGAAGTTCCTGCGAACCAGCGGATACGACGGCACGTTTGAACCCTCATCTTGGCGGGGGACTTCGGTTCCACAAAGTTCCGTCCGAGGTATGTACTTTGCCTCGCATTTTCATAACTGGTATCACGTGGCATCGGAAGAGGAAATCACCCGATACATGGAAGACCTTATGCTCTGGGGCGTGAATGTCTTTAAAGTCACATTCCCGTTTATCAACCTCCAAGATTGGAATGATCCCGAAGCTCAAACAGCCTTGGAGATGGCAAGCAAATATGGCCGAATCTGTAAAAAACTTGGACTGCAATTTTGCATCGGTATCAATAACACTTCATTTATTGGTGCGCCAGATCATATTCGAGCCCAAAAACTACCTAGTGATCAACGTCTTCGCGGGAATTGCGGACACCCCATCTGTCCAAGCAACCCTGAGGGCCTTGACTACCTGATGGAAAATATCCGTCATCTTTTCAAACAGTTCTATGATCAGTTTGGTGACATCGGCTTGGACTTTGTAAAATTCTGGCCTTACGACGAAGGTGGCTGTGCGTGTGAGAAATGTAAGCCATGGGGCTGTAATGGATTTTTCAATTTTGCACGCCAGATCACAAAAATGGGCCGGGAATATTTCCCTGGCATGCAAGCGATTTTGTGTACGTGGGTATTTGATACACCTTACGAAGGTGAGTGGCCGGGCTTAACCACAGCGATGGGAAAAGATGGCAATTGGGTCGATTACATTCTTGCAGATTCGCATACGGACTTCCCGCGATATCCTTTGGACGTGGGTGTGCCGGGCAATCTGCCTTTGCTCAATTTTCCGGAGATTAGCATGTGGGGGAATTTGCCTTGGGGAGGCTGGGGGGCTCATCCATTACCGGATCGCTTTGGGCGTTTGTGGGATCAGGTCAAGCATGTCGTCAAAGGCGGATTCCCCTACAGTGAAGGGATCTATGAAGATATGAATAAGGCCATCGTCGTTCAGTTCTACTGGGATCGTGATCAGACTGCGCAAGAAACCCTCAAGGAATATATCGCTTATGAATTCGGAGCAGGTGTGACGCAGGATGTGTTAGCGATTGTTGAAATTCTTGAAGACTCAGCGACATGTGATCGAACTGATGAGCCTGTCAATAAACAAAATGTCCAGTGTGCATTTGAATTAGCTGATGCAGTTAATGGTCGTCTTCCTAATTGGGGTCGGAAAAGTTGGCGTTGGGAAATCTTGTCTCTGCGAACCGTGTTAGATCGTGAGCGTTTTGTTGTCGGTAGTATTCAAACGCCAGAGGCTCAATCTGCCATGGCTCGTTTGATGGAAATTTACCATTGTCAGATGGAAACCCACGATCCATATCACCATCGTGTTCGCCCTTTATTTAAGCAAGCTCTCTCACTTGGTGGCGAAGATTGATTGCGCAACTGAATCGACTATAGAGCAAGTGTCAGTGGCGGGGAGTTGTCTCCTTTAGCTTCCCGTCCCAGACGTTGAATACGCGTTCGCATATCCGTGAGTTGACTCTGGTGTGATTTTTTGCCCGCTAAATTAAATCGCTCTTGCGGATCGTCACGTAGGTGATACAACTCTTCATAGATTGGTGATTCGTCTTCTAGGGTAGAGCTTAGGCAGGTGATGTAGTTATCGAGTGTGCCGCGATAGGGTTTGCTTGCTTGCGTAGGGTCTTCATGGCGTTTGAAGTAACGGATATATTTCCAGTCATGGGTTCGAACGCTTTCGCTGCGTGGGTAGTTTTGGATATCCATGAGTTGTTCGGTGAAAAATTCGTCTCGCCATGTCACTTGTTGCCTTCGCAGAAGGGGGGTTAGGCTACTTCCTTGCATGCTCGTGGGCGTGGGGACTTCTGCAAGATCAAGAACCGTTGGTGCCAGATCGGGCACGACAACTAATTCATCTCGTGTTTGTCCAATGCAGGATTTGTCGGCGCGAGGATCGCAGATAATTAGCGGAATGCGTATGTCTTCTTCGTATAAAAAACTTTTCCCGCCGATGCCGTGTTCACCGTGATGAATGCCATGATCAGTTGAGAAAACAATAATCGTATTATCTGCTAGTCCTAGTTCCTTTAGTGTTTGTCGCAGATGGCCGAGCATTCGATCCATTGCAGTGATCGTTTGGCAAACGCGCACCATGTGTTCGATCATTGCTTGGGGCGTTCGGACATAATCATAGGATGGAATATACCTGCCGTTATAAACATGTTTTGGGAAACGCGGGGTTTCATACGCTTCACCATATCCCATATAAGTGTCTGGCAGCCGGAAGTCCGCCATTTTATCTCGATAGGTTTCGCGATAAAGCAGGTCATCGGTGGGACGCATTTGCATTGTGTTTGTACTGGCACCGTGTGGCAAATTAAAAGTGACACACAAACAAAAGGGTTGATTTTTTGGACGCACAGGTAGTGGCGGAGAACCGTTTTCGATAAAAGGTTTTGTGGGTTGTAGGAAATTCATCACCCCTTGTTCAAACACCTCTACCTGTGTGTCGGCTTGGGCGTTGTGATAAATCTTTCCCCCATTTTTGAGTTCTTTGGGGTAAAATCCGGTGTGTCTGTGATTGCCGTACCAATAGTCAAATGCTTTTTCTAGATAACCGCTGTCGTAACCTCCCTGCCCGACGGGGACATGGTTTTTACCCACCCATCCCAGATAGTATCCTGCATCTTTAAGACGCATTGGGAAACTATTTTCCCAAGCAGCAGGAGCGACGGAAGAATCACTATTAAAATTAACCCCATGCTTTCGTTCCCACTGTCCTGTGTAGTGACAAGTGCGACTAGGGGTGCAAAGCGGACTGGTGCAAAAGGCGTTGGTGAACCGCGTGCCGTCTTTAGCGAGTTGATCAAGATTAGGCGTGCGCAACACGGGATGACCGGCACAACTTAGGAAATCTGCGCGATGGTCATCACCTAGTATGTAGATGATGTTTGGTTTGTCTGATGTTGCCATATTGGTTTGCCTGTCAGAGTTAGTGATCAGCTAAAAATAAAATACATTTCTCATGATTCACTAGAGATGCGTATATACAGTTATATATGATACACATCGAAATCTTTTTTTTATTTTTCGTAGATCACAACGAGAAAAGCGGTGGCTTGATCTTTGCCAAAGTTCTCAAGGGTGTGTTTGATGTCTGCATTGTAATGTGCGGAATCACCAGGGCCTAGTTCAGTGATTTCTTTGCCAGAAGTGATTCGGATATGACCTTGTTGAACCGTTATAAATTCGCGTGTGCCTTGGAAGTGAGCAGCACTGCGCAACGCCCCTTTGAGTTTCAAGCTTACCTCGTAAAACTCAACATCCTTTTCTAGATGCAACGGCGAGAGAGTTCGGATTCGGCAATGACGATCCGAGCGATAGTGATATGTCCGGTCATCTGCACGAATCACTTCAATGTTGGCTGTTGCATGGAAAGCATCGAGCATCTGACCGAGTGACACGCCAAATGCTTGTGCAATACGATGAGCAACCGCTAAAGTCGGGTTAACCTTCGCATGCTCAATCTGGCTGAGCATGGATCGGCTCACTGCACAGGCCATAGACAACTCGCCAAGTGACCAGCCGCGTTTTTTTCGTAGCTTGCTGACTTGTTCACACAATGCTTGTGTCGCAGGGTCTAGCGGTTCAACATTATCCTGGGCGATGGGTTTGCGAGGGCTGGCCATAATGAATCTTTCAGATGTTCAATATAAAATACAACATGTCTTGCATTGTGGACGGCCTGTGTTTACTATAAAGTCATTGCCGTTCTATTTATTGTACACAACTTCTGGAGAATTTCGATGCAGAAGATTAAAGCTTTGGTGAAATCTGTGGCCGAGCCGGGATTATGGCTTGAAGATGTGCCGATGCCTGAGATTGGTATTAACGATGTTTTGATTCAGATATTGCGTACAGGTATCTGCGGGACAGATATTCATATTTATAATTGGGATCATTGGGCTTTGCAGACGATCCCCGTGCCGATGGTGGTTGGCCATGAGTTTGTGGGCAAGATTGTTGATATGGGGTCTAATGTGCATGATTTTGTGACCGGTGACATTGTCAGCGGTGAGGGGCATGTTGTCTGCGGGCATTGTCGAAACTGCATGGCGGGACGCCGGCATCTGTGTAAGGACACCAAGGGCGTGGGCGTGAATCGGACGGGCGCGTTTTCTGAATTTTTGAGTTTGCCCCAGACCAATGTCTGGCATCATGATTCCACAATTCCACGCGACATCCAAGCAATCTTCGATCCTTTTGGTAATGCAGTACACACCGCATTGGAATTTGATGTGCTCGGTGAAGACGTTTTGATCACCGGGGCAGGCTCCATTGGCATCATGGCGGGTGCTGTGGTGAAACATGCTGGAGCGAGGCATGTGGTGATCACAGATGTCAATCCTTACCGTCTGCAATTAGCAAAAAAGATGGGAATCAATCATACAGTTAACATTGGTGAGCAAAGCCTTGATGATGTTCTGGCAAAATTGAACATGAAAGAAGGCTTTGATGTCGGACTGGAAATGTCCGGCAATGCTACTGCATTTCGTGACATGCTTGATCATATGTGTCACGGAGGCAAGATCGCATTGCTGGGAATTCCCGAACAGGAAATGGCGATCGACTGGAATCATGTGGTGTTTAATATGCTCACCATTCGAGGTATTTATGGTCGGGAAATGTACGAGACTTGGTACAAGATGACGAGTATGCTTCAATCCGGTTTGGATATCAGCCCGATTATTACGCATCGTCTGGATTACACTGAATTTCAGCAGGGTTTTGATGTCATGCGAAGTGGTCAGTCAGGCAAAGTGATTCTCAATTGGGCTCAAGGATAATTGATATGTTTCAACATGCAAAAAAAATAATCACCGCACAATTACAAGCCATTGAAGATAGTGGTTTGCATAAGTCCCAACGCATTCTCACCAGCGCCCAACAAGCAAAAGTATCAGTCGCCCCCGAAAGTTCCTCGGAAAAATCCCAAGCAAGCTCTCGGAAAA
>JAESSU010000288.1 GCA_016763955.1 Phycisphaeraceae bacterium
AACCCCCGGAACCCCCGGAAGTTTAAGACAAATAATAAGCTTTGATTGACTGATTCCAACTGGCTTGATCAACTAACAAAAGCCACAGAGATAAACGCTGATGCAAACACCTATCGCAATTTTACCTTTCCTGATGCTCGTGCCCCTACTTAGTGGCCTGCTCTTGCCCTTATTAGCAGGCAATCAACCTGAACGTGTGCGGTCATTCGCTTTGGTGATGTCTCTTATTAACTTTGTCATCTCTCTAGGGCTGCTTGTTGGATTTGATTTTACCGACTCAGCATCGTTTGGATTGGTAACGGACATTGGCTGGTTTAGCAGCCTTGGTTTGAACTTTAGCTTCGGCATTGACAGTATCTCACTATGGCTGGTTTTACTCACCACGTTCTTAATGCCCATTGTGATTCTCAGTTCATTCTCAGCGGTCAAAGAGCGTGTGCGAGAATTTTACATCTGGTTGCTTCTACTTGAAGCTGCAATGATCGGCGTGTTCGTTTCCACCAATGTGATTTTCTTCTACGTTTGCTTTGAATTCACACTCGTCCCAATGTATTTCCTCATTGGCATCTACGGCTCATCACAGCGACTTAAAGCGGCTCGCATTTTCTTCCTGTATACCTTTACAGGCTCAATGTTCACGTTTGCAGGTTTGCTGTACATGGCCTCATGTAATGGGAGTACGGGGGTCTGGAACTTTGACTTTGCATCACTGATGAATGCTCATAAGTACATGTCCGAAACCCAGCAGCTTTGGGTGATGTTTGCGATGCTCGCAGGCTTTGCGGTGAAGGTTCCGATCTTCCCGGTGCATACTTGGCTGCCGCTAGCTCACACGGAGGCTCCGACTGCCGGCTCGGTGGTACTTGCCGGCGTGTTGCTCAAGCTCGGTACTTATGCACTCTTGCGATTAGCCATTCCGATGCTGCCTGATGCGGCTTTGATTGTCGCACCGTACATGGGCATTGTTGCGATCATTGGCATTGTCTACGCGGCTTTAATCTGTTGGGTGCAAAAGGATATCAAAAAACTCGTGGCCTACTCATCTATCTCTCACCTTGGTTTTTGTATCTTGGGTATGTTTGCCATCAACGTGCAAGGCATCTCAGGGTCGGTGATGTACATGATCAACCACGGCTTATCGACCGGGGCTTTGTTCCTGCTTATTGGCATGGTTTATGAACGCTACCACACACGCGAAATGTCCCAACTCAGCGGACTCGCCAAGGTCATGCCCATCTGGGCTAGTTTTATGGTCTTCTTCGCCATGGCCAGTGTCGGCTTGCCAGGACTCAACGGCTTTGTCGGTGAATTCTTGACGCTGCTTGGCGCCTTCACCACAGTCCTCATGGGGCCAGTCTACGCAGCCGTTGCAGGGACAGGCTTGATCTTCGGGGCAATCTACATTCTGTACATGTTAGGCAAAGTCGTCTGGGGACCCCTAAAAATCCCCGCAGGCTATCAAGTCACAGACCTTAATAAACGTGAAATCACCGTCTTGATTCCATTGGCAGTGGCATGTATCTGGTTAGGTGTTTACCCCGCTCCAATGCTTAACTCACTAGAAGCACCTGCTGCGGCAATTGTCCAACGCGTCGGCATGAGCAGAGAACAAATGCCCCCTGCCCCCATTTACCACCAAGCACTTAAACACAGTGATTCGACATTGAATCATAGTCAAGGATTGAAAATGCAGGTCGCCCAGTTAGCCACAGAAAATTTTAAACTCAGTGAAACTTCCGGGAGGCTTTCTGGGGTCATTCGGGGCGGGGGTGCTCAATGAATTCTCTATTAATTGCAACTGCTGATGGGGCCTCCTTGATGATGTCTAAGCTCGGTGATTTGGGGCCGGAAATGGTCATGCTCTTTGGGGCATGTTTTTGTCTGGTCGTCGGGTTACAAAAGTCCGCTGAAATCCGCAAGCTCACCGTTGCTGTCGCTGCGGTCACGCTAGTCTTTGCAGGGATTTTAAATGCATTGACGGTCGTAGAAGCTCAATACATTTGGACGCTCGCAACCTTCACCAAGATGGCAGTCTGCGTCATTGGCGTACTGCTTTTGGTCTTTACCTCAGGCGTGCCTGACACACTAAAAATGTCCCGTGATGCTGAGGCAGATCCGAAAAACTTTGATGCAGGAAACGTCATGCGTGGCGAGTTTTTTGCCTTCTTCTTGTTTAGTCTCACAGGCGTCATGCTCTGTAGCGGAGCAAGTGATTTGGTTTGGTTGTTCCTTGCTTTGGAACTCACCAGTTTGCCCACTTATGTCATGGTTGCCACGGGGCGTGACAGTCTTAAAGCCAATGAAGCGGGTGTGAAGTATTTCTTCCTTGGTGCATTGTCTGCTGCGATTTTCCTTTATGGCTTTGCCATGATTTATGGTGCGACGGGCGTGACGAATTTTGACGAAATCCGAACGTGTGTGGCTGTCACGGGTGTGACACCTTTGCTAACACTTGGGCTCGTCCTTTCGATCGTGGGCATTGGTTTTAAAATCGCTGCTTTCCCGATGCACTTTTACACTGCTGATGTCTATGAAGGGGCTCCAACGCCTGTCACTGCATTCTTGGCTTTTGTCCCTAAGACAGCAGGCTTTGTCGCATTGATTTTGGTCTTAGGGCTTGCCACCAAAGTAAATGTCCAGATTATCAATCCCATGGATGAGTTTGCCACAACCGCACATTTTACCAGTCCGCTACCTGATACCGTGCAAGCGGTCCTCTGGGTGATGGCAGCCTTAACCATGACGCTAGGTAATATTCTGGGCCTGATGCAAACCAATGTAAAACGCATTCTTGCTTACAGTTCCGTCGCTCACTCTGGGTACATGCTCGTGGGGTTGCTAGGCATCTCCGCAGGGTTAGGTGGCGTTGCTTCAACCAATGGAGCAGGCAGCGTGATGTTTTATCTTGTGGCCTACGCATTAGGAAACCTTACTGCATTTAGTGTGCTTGCTTGTCTTGAACGCAATGGCGATGAAGCGACAGAACTTTCTGATCTTGCAGGTTTGTCCAAGCGAAAACCTTTACTTGCGACATTGATGCTCATCGCGAACTTGTCACTTGTTGGCTTGCCACCTTTGGTTGGTTTTGCGGGCAAAGTTTATATGTTTAGTGCCGCAGTCAATGCGGGCTTTACCTGTCTGGTTGTTTTAGCAGTGATCAACTCAGCGATTTCAGCTGTTTACTATCTACGGATTATTAATAGCTGCTTCTTTGCAGAGTCCGATCAAGCCCCGAAAATTAATGCAGCGCCTTACCGAGTCATGGTTGCGACCCTTGCGGGCGCACTGTTAGTCGTATTGGGCATTGGCGGTAACAAGCTGGCTCAGATTACCAACACCGCAACAACTAATTACAAGTTGCTAGATAGTATGGCCGTACAGTTCTCAGAAATAAGTCCGACTCTAGAGTTCCCAAACAAGCCTTCTGTAAAACAGCCGCATACAATTGACAAGCTAAACAAAATCGATGACGTTCAAAGCGATTTATAACCCCCCCGGAAGCTAGGGACTTTGGAAGTTTGGAATCAAACACCGTTAGAGACTTGCCCCTAAGCAGGTGTCCGACTCAAAGAAATAATCACTGACTCTGCCTTAATCAATAACAAGTCAGCGTAGGAAAGACGATAGACATGCCCACACTCACCATCAACGGCAAAAAATGTGATTTCGATGGCAAAAAAATGATCCTCCAAGTTGCGGATGACAACGGCATTGAGTTGCCCCGTTATTGCTATCATCCGGGCCTTTCTGTTGTCGCATCCTGCCGTATCTGCTTAGCAGAAGTCAAAGCGCCTAACCCACGCAATGGCAACAAACTTGAGTTTATCCCCAAACTCATGCCTACCTGCCAAACACCCGCAGCCGATGGCATGGAAGTCTTCACCACCACCCCCAAAGCAACGGCGAACCAAAAACAAGTCATGGAAGACCTGCTCATCAATCATCCGCTAGATTGCCCAGTTTGTGATCAAGCCGGTGAATGCAAACTCCAAGACTACAGCTACCAATACGGGCGTAGCGAATCCCGATTCCAAGAAGATAAAATCAAGCAGCCAGGCAAAGACATCGGCCCTAACGTCAAGCTTTATTCCGACCGCTGCATCATGTGTACCCGCTGCGTTCGCTTCACCCGTGAAATAACAGAGACTGCTGAACTAGGGGTCTTTGGTCGTGGTGCACACGAACAAATCGACGTCTTCCCAGGCATCCCCTTGGATAACGAACTCTCAGGCAATGTTGTGGACCTTTGCCCCGTCGGCTCGCTGCTCGACAAAGACTTTCTCTTTAGCCAACGCGTTTGGTTCCTTAGCAGCACCCCCTCAATTGATGGCATCACCGCATCAGGTGACAACATCTGGATCGATCACAACCAAGGCCAAATTCATCGCATCAAACCCCGCGAAAACAGTAACATCAACCAATGGTGGATCACGGATGAAGTTCGCTACGGTTGGAAATTTGTCGCTTCCGATGACCGCCTTGCCCAAACACAACGTCAGCAACTTAGCGGTCTAATTGACTGCACCCAAGAACGTGCATGTGAAGAAGCTAAAAAAGGCATTGCAGCTGCTGGGGGGAAATTGGTCCTGATGGTCAGCCCGATGCTCGCAACAGAAGAAGCATACTTACTTGGACAAGCTGCCAAAGCATTAAGTCCTGATGTGGTCTTTGCAGTGGGCCCGGTTCCAATCACTGGTGAAGACAAAACCTTTGCCAACGACTTTATCATCTCCGCAGAGAAATGCCCTAACAGTCGTGGTGTCCGCAAAGCCCTACAAATGCACAGTGAAACGGTTCTTAGTTTTGAAGAACTCAGCGAACTACTCGCAGATAAAAAATCCGGCGTAAAAAGCTTTATTATCACCGGCAACTATCCATCTGGCTGGGTCACCAAAGATTTTGCCAAGCTCATTGGACGTAATTTCTTAGTGCTCATTGACACAATGCCCAGTGATCTAATTAAGCGTGCTAAAGTTTTGATCCCATCAATCACATGGGCAGAAAAAGAAGGCAGTTTCATTAATCGCAATGATGTTGCTCAAGCCTTTGATGCTGCCATCCCCGCCAAAGAAGGCGCACTTGCAGAAGGCCAGATCGCACTTGATTTGCTCGCCGCCTGTGAACAAGCTCCCAAGCGTTACAACGCCAGCGAAGTCCGCACCGAGATGGGCATCGACACCGTGGTGAACGAACCTGTTGCCGACCGCGTGGGATCCGACATGGTTTATGCGGAACTGTAAATTGATATTTTGATTTTTTCAGCAAGTAGCACGTAAGAGTAAATAGATCGTTGCTCTTTCAATCGTAGCATCTCCGCACAGACAAGTATGTCTGGGGCTATTGAAAATCAAACAATAGCTGCGAGCTTATTTTGGGGACAAATCGCCCAATGCTACACTTGCTTTTGTAATGTTCAAATCACCCCAGCAAATCCAACACACGCTTTTGCATCAGTGAATTGATTTGTAGGGCTTTGATATTCGCTTGCCCTTTAATATTGCTACTTACCAGATTTGAAACTTCCTTTGCATAATCCGTATCGCGGATTTGGCTTTCTGCTGCGACGGTGTTTTCCAGTTCGACTTGCAAGGCATTGTTACGTGACTGCACACTGTATTTATTAAACGCTCCGACCTCTGCACGGCGAGTGACTAACTGATTAAAAGCAGTATCAATGATCGATTCCGTAAACGCTCTATCGTCTTTAAGAACATTACTACCCACGTCTGCAAGGTCTGCGGTTTGGCTGCCCTGTGTGACTTCACCTAGTGCCCCAGCATGGCTTTGATCGAGGGTCAGGGAATCGCCTCCTGCATGGAGAGTCAGATTGCCATCAAGTAAAGGTGTGCCAGCGAAATTGGACTGTCTGGCGATGCGATCTACGGATTGAACTGCATAATTGACCTGCATTTGTAATGCATCACGTTCGCCGGAGGTTAAACCTGCGGAGTTGGCTAAGGCGACATTTGCAGCGCGGGCATCAATGAGTTGATCGCTCATTTCCCCTAACGCAGCGTCCGCGGTATCCGCGACATGGGATGTGCGTTGCAAGGCATTAGACTCAGCTTCTAAGACCGCAATGGCAGACCGTAAGTGTTCTGACGATATCAGACCAGCCGGGTCGTCAGCTCCTGGGTTAATTCGATTGCCCGTAGCAAGGCGTGTCATGGCAATCTGTCTGGACTGGTTGATCTGATTACCTTGATGAAGGGTTGCCAGCAACGAGGAACTGAGATTTGATATCTGCATAGGCTTATAACCAATCGTCAATGAACTTGTCCTACGACTTGCGTGCGTCCTGAGACTATTATTTAGGCTTGCAAGGTGTTTACAACGCAGTCAAAAATATCCAATGGACATAATCTTCGTTGTGTAATTCAACGATTCAAAATCTGCCTATGCGAGATATTTATCAAAAAAAAATGTTTTTATGACGAGGGGGTGGTTTGCCCCGAACCATTGAGTGCATGGCGGTGTCATTATCATTATTGCGATCAGGTTAAATAAGGCGGGACATACCGAGCCTAAGGTGAGCCGGAGATCGAGCCCCCCCTATTGATTCATTGACGGTTCACAGCTTGTTAGAGTTCGATGCGTGTGCCCATCGCATCAAGCAAGGCTCGAATCCATGCAGGGTGTGCAGGCCAAGCAGGTGCGGTAATTAGATTGCCATCCACATGAGCTTGATCCATGGGAATATCGACCCATAACCCGCCACTACGATTGACCTCTGGGCCACAAGCAGGATAGGCGGAGCATGTTTTTTCTTTGATCACATCAGCTGCTGCTAGAAGCTGGGGCCCATGACATATCGCTGCAATGGGTTTTTGTGCTTTGGCGAAATCCTTCACCAGTTCGATGACACGTTTATTAAGTCGCAAATATTCCGGCGCACGGCCTCCGGGGATCACCAGCGCATCATAGTCTGCAGCAGTGACATCGATAAATGATGCATTGAGTTTAAAATTGTGTCCCGGCTTTTCGGTATAGGTCTGATCACCTTCAAAGTCATGAATCGCAGTGCGGACAGACTCACCCTCCTGCTTATCTGGGCAAACAGCATGGACGGTATGGCCGACCATTTGTAGCATTTGAATGGGAACCATCACTTCGTAATCTTCCACGAAGTCACCGACGATCATGAGAACTTTTTTTGCAGACATTTTACCCTTCCTTCCGACCCCATTGTAACCACAAAGCGACTAAGTCCTAAAAAAAGTCTCCCCTTTTTTGTGGAACCCGGTAGAATATGCAGCAGCCTCTCATGACTGTTTTATTCAAGATATACCCGTTGGGTATTATTTTGTCCGCGACGAAAACGATTTGAACGTTTCAAACAACTTGCCGCGTACACAAGCAGTAAAACAAGGTCATCGACGAAGGGTATAATACGTTGAAAATTACACT
>JAESSU010000289.1 GCA_016763955.1 Phycisphaeraceae bacterium
ATTCGTGCACCATTGCAACTAAAACGTTATGTCTTGCATCGTGCGGTGCATCAGCGACACGCCCCCGGAAGTGTCGCAGCTATTTCCTGTAGCGATGTTGATCGCGATCCAATACAGATTAGCTGCAATGATTCATTAGAACATTATCAAACGAATCGTAGTGTTTGCATCGAACAATAGCTGCGATGCGACGCATCGCTGACTCATGCCACGGGAGTGGGCAGGGCCTTTTGAGACGCTACGGTTGAATTAGGGATGCTGTCGTAATGGGCTTGCGACGCTTTGGCAGTTGAACTTTCTTGACTGATATTTCTATTTAGCTTTTGCGACAACTTTCTTTGCGCTGCCCCCTGCTTCATCGCAGTCCACATAGCCGTCTTTAAGGCGTATCACACGCTGACAGCGTTCAGCAACGTCTTCATCATGTGTCACCAAAATCAGTGTCATGCCCTGTGCGTGGAGTTCATCGAACAACGTCAAAATTGACTGGCCTGTTTTAGAGTCCAAGTTACCCGTAGGCTCATCTGCAAAAAGTAAAGATGGTTTATTGACCAAGGCCCGGGCAATGGCTACCCGTTGCTGCTGTCCGCCGGAGAGTTCGGATGGTCGGTGATGTAATCGGTCACTCAACCCTACACGGTCTGCTGCTTCTTGAGCATCCACATGTCGCTTACGACGATGCACACCCTGGTAAAACAAAGGCACTTGAATATTCTGAACCACGTTAAGTTGTGGGATGAGATTAAAGGCTTGGAACACAAAGCCAAGTTTTTCACGACGAACACGACTCAAATCACTATCAGGCATCTGGGCGACATCTTTGCCCTCAAGCAGATAATGACCAAAAGTCGGGCGATCCAAGCAGCCTAGAATATTCATCAGCGTACTCTTGCCACTCCCCGAAGGTCCCATAATGGCAAGATACTGACCGCGAGGCACTTGCAAATCCATCTCACGCAACGCATGAACAGCTAGCTCACTTTTATGACGTTGATAAATCTTGCAAATACTCTTTAGCTGGGCGACGTGATCTTGCATTTAATTATTTTACGCTGAATGATCATCACATGCATCTGACAAGCAGGCTTCGCGTTGTAAACACAGGGCGAAAAATCACTACCGGTTTACAGGATCAGTCATACCGAACTTGTTGATTAACATAAAACTGCTACCTTTGTGCCTTAAATGATAGATCGCTACACCATAATGGGATTGGTTGTCGCAGTGTTCATGGTATTGGGCATTGGTGGATTGCTGCGCAAGTTCAATTGGTTAACACAAGAAGCGGATGAAAGTCTGCTCAAGCTGGTCGTCCGCCTACTGATGCCTTGCTTTTTCTTTAATGTCGTGGTGGGCAATGACAAGTTTATGAACTTTCTTGATGCATGGCCGCCGCCGACAATAGGCTTTGTGAGCACTGCTATTGGCTATCTACTGGCATTGTTTGTCGCCCGTTTATTGGGGCCACGCATCGGTTTAAAATCACGCATTGCCCAACACACTTTTGCGTTATGTGTCGGGACTTTTAACTATGGCTATATCCCTCTGCCCTTAATTGATTCCATGTTCGACACAGCTACGCTAGGCACACTCGTTGTCCATAATCTTGGTGTTGAAATCGCCATTTGGACCATCGGTTTGCTGATTCTTCAAGGTAAACTTGACCGCAATAGCTGGAAGCGTATTCTCAACCCGCCTCTTATTGCAATTGTCCTGTCACTGACCCTAAATCAAATGGGCTGGCACGACGACCTGCCCACATTCATCACCAGCCCAATCAAACTACTGGCACAAGCGACCATCCCAATGGGACTTATTATGGTGGGCGCGACCATGGCAGATCAATTAGCACTAACTAAAAACCAACTGCTCAGTGGCTGGCGAGAAGCCGCAGCGGGCGTGGTACTGCGGATGATGATCCTGCCCGTGATTTTTATTTTCGCAGCTCGATATCTGGCTATTGATGTGGAACTCAAACGCGTGATGGTGGTGCAGGCAGCCATGCCTTGCGCGGTCTTCCCAATCGTGCTTGCTAAGCATTATGGCGGGGACACCGCGGTGGCGTTGCGCGTGGTGTTAGCCACCAGCATTGTTGCCATCATCAGTATCCCCAACGTCATCACCGAAGGCTTGGCATTTATTCTTAATTAGAGTTGCAACAGGACTTCTTGTCACTGTCTTGATTAATGGAACAGGAAGTGACAGTCTTGCCAGCATAGGACACCTTGTTCCAAGGCATTTTTGCGATCATCATGGCCATGCCACACTTACCGGTAACGCCTGCAAAGACCAACCCGCAGCCGACAAAGGCACTTAGCAGCAGCCCCGCCGGATGAACAAACCTGCCCAACACCACACCCAGAATCACCAGCAATCCGACAGCGATAAAGACCTGTTGTTGCAACGGCAAAACTTTGCTTTGCCCTCGAACCACGGAGAGGTTTGCAGCGACCCAGGCCTCAGTCCCACCATCGATGCAAAGCACCTGTTCATAACCAGCCTCAACGAACTTCTGGCCTGCCGTGCGGGCACGACTACCTGACTTGCAGATAACGTACACAGGCTCCTGTTTCGTCAATTCATATTTAGCAGCTACTGCTTCGATATTCAATTGATCCAAAGGTTCAAGAACTGCATTTTTTGCATGTACCTGCTCATACTCCATCGGTGTACGAACATCTAACAAAACAATCTTGCATTGCGATGCGAGTTGTATAAACGCATTGGGCGAGATGAGTGAAAGTGTCATTTAGCTGATTCCTTAATTTGAATTTTTTTCTCTTGATGAGGACGCATCATCATGCCTCCTGCTAAAGTTTTGATCTGTTTAAAACCGTGTTGTCTGAGAATGCGTGAGGCATAATAAGCACGTTGCCCGCCACGACAAACCACCGTGGTCGGCAAGGTAGGGTCTAGTTCCTTGATACGCTCACGAATTTCATGCAAAGGCATGTGGGTTGCATTGGATAAATGACCTGCCTGCCATTCACTGTCACTGCGTACATCCACAACCCGATCACCCGCTGGCGGATCGGCAATAAAGGATTCCATCTCACGCAAATCATTTTGTGCGGCTAATGCAGCTAAATGCACCGGGTCTTTGGCACTACCAAATGGCGGAGCATATGCTAAATCCAATCCTGCAAGGTCATCAATACTGCCCCCAAAAGCAATCGCTGTAGCAATGACATCAATGCGTTTGTCCACACCTTCGCCGCCGACAATCTGAGCGCCGAGCACTTTGCCATCACTCGGTTGATAGACAAGCTTGATGACCATTTCTTGAGCGCCAGGATAGTAACTAGCATGACTGTTTGCAGGAATAATTACGTGACGCGTTTGATAGCCCATCGCATCAATACACCTCTGGTTACAGCCTGTCACCGCAGCAACTTTGTCAAAGACACGCACAATGGCAGTCCCTAATACGCTGGGTAAAGCAGGCGACTGATCTGTTGCCGCATGTTCACCCGCAACACGTCCTGCGCGATTCGCTGGGCCAGCGAGTGGAATCCGTTGCAATAAATCTGTCACACCATTTGTGTATTCAACCGCATCACCCACTGCATAAATATCTGGATCAGATGTCTGCGTATATTCATTGATGGCAATGCCGCCAGTCTTACCCATCTCTAAATCAGCAGCCTGAGCCAAATCAGTACTCGGACGCACACCAATAGCAAGGATCACCAAATCAGCAGCTAACTTCGTATCATCATTAAGTACCACACCTGTAGCTAAATCACCGTCTGTGATAAAACCCTTCAGACCGTTACCCAAATGTAACTTGACTTGTTTTTTCTCTAATTCTTCTTCAATCATATGCGCCATTTCAGGGTCTAACGGAGGCAACACCTGCGGGGCCAATTCGACCAATGACACATCCATCCCAATATGATGGAGCATCTCAACCATTTCCAAACCGATAAACCCCGCACCAATCACAACGGCCTTTGCTCGGCGGTCTTGATCAACGTAAGACTTAATCCGATCAGTATCATCAACATTACGCAGCGTAAAAACATTAGAAGAACGAATCCCATCAATGGGCGGGACAATCGGTGACGCGCCCGGCGCAAGAATTAATTTATCATACGCAACAACCTTAGACTCATCAGCCTTGCGATCCAGCACTGTGAGGGTTTTATTTTGTCGGTCGATGGCTGTGACCAGATGCTTTGTCCAAACACGGACATTAAACCATGTCTCAAACTTTTGAGGTGTCGCAACCAGCAGTTTTTTACGATCAGTGATTTCACCACCGATGTAATATGGCAAACCACAATTAGCGAAAGAAACGTGCTCATCCTTTTCAATCATTAGAATTTGAGCATTTTCATTACAACGCCTTGCTCGTGCTGCTGCACTTGCTCCTCCTGCAACGCCTCCGACAATTACAATTTTCCGTGCCATATCTAATCCTTTGCCTTTTATTTTCTGAATG
>JAESSU010000290.1 GCA_016763955.1 Phycisphaeraceae bacterium
CTAAAATTAATGGCGGTTTTTCCACTCATTGTTGATACGCAAAACAACCTGGTCGGTGATATCCATGTCCTGACGGACCCAAAGGACTTTGCGAAGTGAAATATAAGCTCGCATCGCTTCGGGCTTGAGATTGCCAAAAGAAGGAGCTTTTTCTTTGTACATCACCATGTCATAACCCGATTCGCTGGCAATCTTGGCAATGGTGTCGGTCATTTTTCGGTACATGTTGCCAATCTGAATGATACGCTCAGAGCCCATTCGAGCCTGCTTGTATTTCATCCAGCTTTCTAATTGCATGGCAAAAAGCTGAAATTCTTCAGCCTTTTGCATGTAAGCATCGGTTCCCTGCTGAAGAAGCTCTAGGTCTTCTTGCATCTGTTGCAGTTTGTTGCGACGCGTTTCGTGCTCTTGCTTAACTTGTTCGATCTGTGTTTTGAGATCCGCTTCAAGTTGCGTCATTTCTTCTAGAGCGTTCATGGCTTTTTCGACATCAAGTACAGCAATGGACGTGGGACGTGCTTGAGCTTGCACTTGCGTGGGAATGCTCATTAGACCCATCAGGGCAATGCCCCAAACCAGACTCATCAACTTTATTCGCTGCATCTTCATTTACTCCAAATCGTTTGTTTATTGACTCTCTTTTGTAACGTACCGGGTTCTACCCCTGCTATCGAACCTCGGATGCACCTAGTCTTCGATAAGCTGCCAATGATAACATAGATAACTGTAATGTGTCGTACACCCAACTCAATAACCCCAAGGCGATATCCCCTGCTTCGTCGAACCTCAGCAAGGGGCTTTTCTCAAAAAAAATCAACCGCAATTCAAACACTGCAAAAGCGATCTTGATTCCAAGTCAAAATAGCTGCAATGATGCACTAGGCTGTGTCAGCCTGTTTTTGTCCCTCGGTCAACTGTTCAATCAGTTTGCAAAGTATTTTTGGCGCAACATTTTTGACCTACGGTCAATTCCGTGTTGACACAACACGGCTCGCCAAGACAATTTTCGGTCCATGCGTTTTCCCTAGCTTCCGGGGGGCCGGGGGGCCGGGGGGATTAGAAGGGCAATGCGATGTCGAAGCTAAAGAGTTGTTCGTTATCCTGTTCCTGTTTAAGGATTGGGAAAGCGATATCAAAGGCAAAAGGTGCTTGACCTAGGAATGGAACTTGAAGTCGCAAACCTGTTCCCACTGACACGCGATATCCGCCAAACCCGATGCCGTCTTCGACCGTTCCTGTATCGGTGAAAAACACCCAACGCACTGTTTCTTTATAAACGGGAACACTGTATTCAAGACCTAAGAGGAACATCCAGTCGCCACCGGTGGATTCATCGGTATCTGAACCATCACCATTAAGGCCAAAGGGTCCCACGCCACGGTACTTAAAACCACGGAAGCTTCGATGGCCGCCGACAAAGAAGCGTTCAAAGATCGGTGCTTGGTTGTTTTCAAGGATGTAGCCCATTTTTGACTTAAAGGCCAGCGTGGTTTTACGCCCCATAAAGTCTTCATCCACGGTCCAGAATTTACTAAAATCTAACGTCGCTTTGGTAAATGTATAGTCACCGCCAAAGGCTCCGATGCGTGAGAGCCCTAGACTTGTCACACTGCCCTGCGAAGGAAAGAGTCTGCTGTTGACGGTGGATCGGTTAAGCGAGCCACTGATCGAGGTAATTCCGTTTTTGCCTAACACACTGGTGATATCCACAGGTGCGGTAGGCTGGATATTTGTGATTTCAACGGTCTCCGAGCGAAAGCCCAAACGTCCGCTCCATACATCCCCAAATCGCTGACCAAAACCAAGTGTCCCGCCCTGACGACTTTCGTCGTAGTCATCGCGCTGGCGGTCATAGACGAACAAGCTTGTGTCCAACGAATACTGTGTATCAAAGAGGTAAGGTTCTGCAAAACTCACCGAGTAACTGCTCACTGCGTCGCCGGGCTGCAAGGTGATGTTAAAGGATTGGCCTGCACCGCGGAAGGCCTTGCCGGTGAGAAGCTCGCCGAAGCTTTCAGGCGGATCAGAGATATCGAAGTTGCGTTGTTTTAAGTCGATTGCGCCGATGATCCCTGCATCTGAACTGATGCCTGCACCAAAGCTAATCGAGCCTGTATTTTGTTCTTTGACTTCGATGAGTACATCACGAATTTCATCCATGCTGTCACCGAGAATACTGATCTTCGCATCACTAAACAGTGCCCCTTCACTTAGGCGACGTTCGGTCCGCTCTAAGCCTGTGCGGTCAAAGCGACGGCCTGGATTCATCCCCCGCGTCTGACGAAGGATCACATTGTCCTTGGTGACCAGATTACCACGCACCGCCACCTTGCCCACCAGATACGGCGAGCCTTCTGAGATGCTCAATGCCACATCGACTTTGGGTTCATTTTCATGGAATAAACGTTCAATTTTGATGCCCGTTTCGATAAACCCCTGCTTGCCGTACATGTCCAACAATGCTTCACGACTTTTGCGTAAGAGGTTGGTCGCAAACACATCGCCAACCTTCAAGGACATCGCGCCCAGAATCTGTTGCTGGCCGTAAAGTTCATTCCCCTCCACAGTGATCGAAGAAACGACATATTGCGAGCCTTCGGTGATATTAAACGTCACCACAGCGTCGCGTTGATTCGCTGAAATGTCCAATTCGCGGTCAGCCTGTGCATCCAGATAACCTCGGTCGCGATAGTACTGACGAATGCGGTCTGCATCATCATCTAAAGCACTGCGGTTTAACTCGCCTTTACGAAGCACGAACATATAGGTCTTGGAACGAATCTGTGTGCGAATTTCCTTGTCAGAATAAATGGTGTTGCCTTTAAAATGCATCTGGCGGACACGAATCTTGGGCCCTTCGCGCACCTTAAACAGCAAGACGTTCGACTCGTCGAGCAACTGCTTGTCGAGCACGATCTGAGTCATAAAGAAGCCTTTTGCCTCATAAGCATCTCTAATCTGGTTAATCGCACGGTCAATGAGATAAGCATCAATCGGGTCCCCTGTACGGATCACTGCAAGGGAGAGTAATTCTTGGTCTGTGATGGCCTTGTTACCCACCACACGAACGTCCGCAAGGATTGGCTGCTCGTGGACGATGTACTTGACGATCAACGTGCCATCTTCTTGTTGATCAACAGAAGCCTGCACCGTGCCAAAACGACCTAAATGTGTGATGCGGACAATGTCCTGAGCAACCACTTTGTCATCATAAGCTTGACCTTCGGCTAAACGAATCTGGTTGCGGACGAGTTGCTCTGATTCAGGCTTAACACCTTCAAGAACAATCTTAGCCACTGGACGGTTTTGCAGATCAATATTTTGGGCTTGAAGTGAAACCGTGTTCACGAACAAACACAAAGCAATCACAATAGTGCTTAACCACGCGCAAAGGACGTTTTTATTCATCAGCCGCCAACTCCAAAAAGCTCTTAAAAGGTGCATTCTTGACTAGATCCTAATTTAGCCCCCCCTGCTCACTCTTGCCCCCAAACAAGAAGAGCATAGTCTACAAGACCGCTGCAAGTTATCCAACTTTACTGGAAGTCTTGGGGAGTCATTTTATACCCCTAGTCAATGAACGGGTTCTGTATGTCATGCCAAACGGTAGTACAAGAAGACCCGCATCACACCATAGACCAGTGATTCAGCTAGCTTCCAACCTTCAACTTCCGGGGGCAGAGCATGTTCATCAGTCCTTAACACGAGCACGCCCCCCGCGTCGGTAATGGGATGACAAATACCAATGAGCTTGGCAATACTGTCCATCTCTTCACGCGCCATCGCATAAGGTGGATCACAAAACACCACATCCATAGGCACATGTGTAAGCATCGATGCCCACACGCCACTAGAATGTCCGAGCCCATGACGGTGACTTGATCTTCAGCCTCAAGCATTTTGATATTACTCTCAAGAATATCACGAGCACTGCGGTTGCGATCAATAAACGTGCAATGACTACATCCACGCGAAAGAGCTTCAAGCCCCATACTCCCGGTTCCTGAAAACAGGTCCAAAGCAGGGCCCTCAAACACGCCTAACACAGCAAGCCGGTCAAAGACCGATTGTTTGACACGATCGGTGATCGGACGAGTGGTCTGATCACCCACTGGGCCTTGGATTTTACGATGTCGATATGTTCCACCAATGATGCGCATGAGTCATTTGCTCCTATAGACAATCAGATATGATAGCCGATGACCACCTGCCGTGGAAACTTCCGGGAGCTAGAGGAATCCCATGCTTCGCAAAGCCTTAGCATTGGGCTTTGCCCAAACGGGTCTTAAACACAGAGGAAAACTTCCCAAACTTCCAGGGGGGGGGCTTGAAAATTCGGGCATACGCGGTCATTCTATAACATTAAATATTCTTACCGGATCAAGACCCATGCCCAAATCCAAGTCCCTAGCGGATACCGCAGATAAATATGTTCTTTACCAACGCTCCGTGCAAGAACCCTCTTCGGAAATTAAGTTCTTCAACAAAGTGTTCAAAAAAGAGTTCGGCAAAAAACCCATGTCCCTCCGTGAAGATTTCTGTGGCACGTTTGCCATCTGCTGCAACTGGGTCGCTAGTCACAAAGAACGCATCGCGGTGGGCGTGGACTTAGACCCCGAACCCTTAGCATGGGGCCGTAAACATAACTTAGCCAAACTCAAACATAAACAGCAAGACCGCGTCACCCTACTTGAGCAAGATGTACGCACTTCCAGAGATGCCAGAAAAGATTCCGGGGGCGAGGAAGATTCCGGAGGGGGGGGATTTGATATTCTTAGTGCGCAAAACTTTTCGTTTTGGATTTTCAAAACCCGACCCCAACTCCTTGAGTACTTTCGCCATGCCTACAACAATCTCAACGACCAAGGCCTGATGGTCATGGACATGATGGGCGGCAGTGACTGCTGGGTTGAAGACCACACGGATGTCCGCAAGTTCAAAGATTTTAAGTATGAATGGGAACAGCATCGTCTAGACCCCATCACCCATGACGCTGTCTTTAATATCCACTTTGCTTTTAAAGATGGCAGCCGCCTGAACAAAGCCTTCACCTATGAATGGCGTTTTTGGTCTCTGCCAGAAGTCGTCGAACTATGTAAGGAAGCGGGCTTTTCTAATGTCGATGTTTACTGGGAAGGCACCGACAAAGAAGGTGAGGGTAATGGCGAGTACACCCCAGAAACCTCCGCCGAGTCAGACCCCTGCTGGATCGCGTATATCGTGGCGAAGAAATAAGACTTCAAAGCGTTTTCAACGCAGTCAAAACCAAACACTTATACGCATCGCGTCTATTTTATGCGCGTCGGACGATTCATAAACCTTTGGAGCATTTACATTCGCCAGGTCAGTCACGCACGAGTTTTAATTGTGATTGGTATTATCCCAAACTCAGATTATCAATTGACGATGGACAAACCGCTAAGCGATCTGGAATTTCATCGCCCATGCGTAATCACTGAGCACCACATCACTGGGCAAGTTCACGACCACATGGTCCTCGTGACGAACCCATTGTAATGGGGTGTCGTAACCAAGCATTGTGACCGTCTCACCCTCTCGTGGCTGAAGGCTTCTTAACACCACGGTCTGCTCGCCTACGGCTTGCTCCGCTTCCTTTAAGACAAAGACGTAGACGGTGTCATCCTTACGTGTAAATCGAAGATTACCTTCCACGTAAGGCGCAATCGCCCGAGTCCCGTAAATGGCCTGGCCATGAATCTGCATCCAGTCACCAATAGCGTTTAACGCTTCCATGGCTCCAGGGGCAAACAAACCCTCAGGAGATGGAGCAACATTTAACAGTAGATTCCCGCCTTTGGCGACGACATCGATCAACAAATGAACCAACTCCTCGACGGGCTTATACACGTCGTCCAAACCATAGCTAAAACCAGGCCCCATCGTCACGCAAGACTCCCACGGGCAGCCCAACGGTTCATCGGGAACGGTCTGCTCAGGGGTGATAAAATTCTCGTGTTTGCCACCTACCGTACGGTCAGCAATGATTAACTGTGGCTGAAGTTCCCTGCCAAAGGCCGCGATTTCATCCATGCGAATATCCTGATGGGGCGGCTGTACCTGCCCACCATCAAGCCATAGAACATCAATTTTGCCGTACTCGGAAAGCAGTTCGCGCATCTGCTCATGGGTGTACTGGACAAATTTGTCCCAGCGTTGGGGGTCTTTTAGCGTGTCATAATTGGGATTGCGATCCACGACTGGGAAATCAGGGCTCCAGTAAGAAGGTGTATGCCAATCGGACTTGGAGTAATAGCACCAAATCCCCATGCCCCGTTGCCTAAAAGCGTCGAAGACTTCTTTAGTCACGTTGGCTCGTGGGTTGGTATGAAACGGACAGCTCGGATGCGTCATTCGATAGTCCGTGGTACGCGTATCGAACATACAAAAACCATCATGATGCTTTGTGGTGAAACACACGTATTTCATACCCGCATGTTCAGCCGCCGCTGCCCAGGCTTGAGGGTCAAATTGCACGGGGTTAAATTGGCCATTAAGTGCACGGTAATCTGCCGAAAAACGCGCCAAGTCGCGATCTCGCTCCACCCACGGTTTCATCGTGTCTGACCTGGCCCATTGATCCGCAGGTGACAGCGGCCAAGACTCACGAATTCCCCAGACACTATAGATACCCCAATGGATGAACAATCCAAATTTCTGATCTTGAAACCATGCCATTCGATCGTGCATCCAAGGCAGGTCTGTATTCGCAGCAAGCTTATCAGCCGTGCTGTGATCCATAATATCACCGGTTTTAACGCGATCGTTTCCCATGCCAATTCAGTCCTTCGAAAATAGATCCCCCAGTCCAATTGGAGATCGGGTTTTAAATAGGGCACAAATTGTAAAATGGATTCGTTTTCTACGCAAAACACCAAGTGAAAAAGTTCCACTTCGTGAATCGGATCATGTGAGATTGCTTAACGACTTCATTTTATACCCAATCGCTGCTGCCACAGAACGTGGCTTACCTAAACGATCCCAGCGTCATTGGCATTGCATATGCTGGCTAATGTGCATTACAAACGTGTTACGTCATCAGGATGCTAATGCTGCGGGGAAGTCTGAACCGCCATAGGACTTAACAACCTCAATGAGTTTCTTAGCATTAATAGGCTTACTCACATGTCCATCACAGCCTGCGTCGAGACATTTACGACGATCTTCAACCATGGTGTGAGCGGTCATCGCAAGAATCGGTTTGCGATAGCCCTGACAACGCAATTGTCGCGTCGCATCGTAACCATCGAGTACCGGCATCTGCATGTCCATTAAAATGACATCAAACACTGCGGTTTTTGATTGCGTGACCAAATTCACAGCCAACTGCCCATTTTCTACAATCACCACCTCAGCACCCGCTCTTCTAAGTAAGATATCAACTAAACGCTGATTATCCGGGCCATCTTCTGCAACCAAAACACGCATCCCTTTAAGTCCCTTAGAAGAGAAGACAGAGGAATTTTTAGGAGAAGGCTTTTCATGAATTTCACAAGGCTGCTCCAACATCGCAACACCCTTAAGTGACCTGGTCGCAATCGTCACGGAAAAACAAGACCCCTCATCGGGCTTGCTCGTCGCAACCACATCACCACCAAGATGTCTAGCGAGCGAACGGGAAATGGACAATCCTAGACCTGTTCCTCCGAATTTTCGCGTGGTGGAAGTGTCTGCTTGGCTAAAGGCTTGGAACAGTCGAGTCATTTGTTGTTCAGTGATGCCGATGCCTGTATCGATCACATCAAACCGGAGCAAGGACTGGGGTTCTTCAAAGCGAACGTCGATACGAACCGTTCCCTTTTGAGTGAATTTGATCGCGTTACCAACAAGATTGTTAAGTATTTGGCGCAAACGAGTCGGATCCGTTTGAATGGTTTGAGGAATCGATCCCATATAATTCACCTCGAAATTCAAGCCTTTTTCAAGCGTTTGATGTCTCATCATGGAAACCACTTCCGCGACAATTTTCACAGGTGAGCAAGTCAGCGTTTCAACATCCAAATGACCTGCTTCGATTTTAGAGATATCGAGAATGTCATTAATCAATGCCAGTAAATGCTCACCGTTGCGTTGAATCGTCTGGATATAGTCGTGGCACGTTGGATGTCCACCTGCCTCTTCAAGCAGAAGCTGAGAGTAGCCCATAATGGCAGTCATCGGCGTACGAATTTCATGGCTCATATTGGCAACGAATTGGCTCTTAAATTCACTGGCCTGTTGGGCTTTGGAGCATGCCTGATCAAGTTCCGTCACATCCACAAAAGATTCAATCCAGCCAATGGGCTTGTAGTCCTGACCATAACAAGGCTGAGTATTTTTAATAACGGCCAACTCTCGCTTGTCTTTAGCCAATATGATGCTTCGTTGGCGAAAGATAGGAGACTGGCTCTGACGATCTATTTTTGATTTGTACTCTGCACTTGCAGAGTCTTCATTGCGAAGGACCGAACAGTGACTGCCAATTATTTCATTGCGTGAATACCCTGTGATGCGGCAAAACTCATCATTGACTTCTGTAACCTTCCGATGGTCATCGACAACAAAAATAGCCGTCGCAGCCACATCCAAAATTCGTTTTTGATGTAATACCGAATCACTAATTTCCTGATGCAATCGGTCATTTGCAATCGCCAGCGAAAGCCGTTCGCCAATCTCCTTAAAAATCGCGATGCGTGTGGGATCGACCTCAAAACAAGGCTGACTATAAAGAAAAAGAACCCCGAGCCTATCCCCCCTGTGAATCAAAGGCACAATCAAGTGAGCATGAGAAGGCACCCCCACAGCAAGGGCCTTGCTATCGCAACATGGGTCTGAAATATAGATATCGCCGTCTTGATCCGCCTTCGCGCTCAAGTATTGGCTCAACGAATCGCCTCGCTCTTTTTTCCAAAATTCAGCATCAAAAGAACCACAAGTTAAAGTCAATTCCAGCTGCTTAGAGTCTGGGGCATATAGAAAAATACCCCCTCGGTTTTCTAGCTTAAATTCATTAAGTGCAAGCATCTGGTCTAGCACCTCACTAAGACGCTTGAGCAACGGATATTGCTTTTGAAGAATCGGCCCCATAGTAGCCAATAATTGTGTATACGATTTTTCCTGCTGGCGTTGCTGTTCATCAAGCACTTGACGGGTAATGTCCCGCTGCATCGCAACGTAAGCAGTCGCACGCCCTTGCTCATCACACATGGTCGTAATCGTCTGCTCAGCCCAATAGAGATAGTCAGCTTCTTGGCTTGTGATTGCTTCTCCGAAGATCGGCAGGTGAAGTTTGCGATCCGTCGTCACCGGAGTCTTACGACGATTAATGACCCGACCACTCCAAGCATTACCTTGCCTAAGCGTGGCCCATATTTGGTCATAAAACGCGGGGGACATTAAACCACTTTTAAGAATGTTGGGCGTGCGACCAAGGGCTTGTTTTCGAGTCCATCCAGTGATATGGGTAAAAGCATCATTAATAAATTCAATGCGACCGGTCATATTGGTCACAAATAAAATATCCGTGGTACTCGCAATCGCTAGCTCAAGCCGCTGGTAATTCTGTTCTTTTGTGTAGGTCACCTTAAGCAAGATGCCAAGGACCAACAACGCACCACTGCCGATGATCCAGGGGATAATGAACTGGCCGAACAAGACATAAAGCGAATTGGAAAAAGAACTCTTATCCGAGGACGTATCAATCAACAAATAATTTTGCAGATGACGTGAAAAATCCCATAGAAATATGGCCGCAAGAACCATAGCTCCCATAATCAACACCGGCAAACGCCAGCCTGAATATAATTGCGATGGTTTCATCAAAAAACACTTCATCCTATCCATACTTTGTCCTCAAACACATTGAACTAAGATTCTCCAAGTTTTAGAATCGGGTATCTTGCATACTCGGTTGATCGAACATCACAGCGAAGTCTCCAATTACCCATCGCAATATTGGGTTATAACGATCATGTCGCTTAAATATCTCTTTAAACCAATAACAACAGCGATATATCACAAACCTCATCCAATCCTTGCTCTGCACAAAATCGCCTGCATGATCACCCAATAACATTCACCCTAACCGCCCAAAATATGAACTAGGAATGCTGGAAATAGTTTTCAAAATCGCGATCAATGCTTAAGCACGCGCATTGGCAAAACCTCTTATTGAAAGACGAAAGCGTGTCATACTTAAAACTGTTTACATGAAATCAAACGATTTATTGATGATCACACTGCGTTTTCAACTTGAAAATCAATTTAATTATGGAAAAAACTTGATCTGACAGAAACAGTTTAAATCAATAGGTTGCCGAAAAAAATCAAAGAAGGATATCATGCATGAAATTACATCCACTGGGGCATTTAACACTTTTCTCTATGGTGATGTCCACTCTAGTTTTAGCCAGCTGCGCCACAGCTGAGCCCAAAGACTCAGAAAAAAATTTAAGTCCTGCATTTTTGAATACGTCTCACCCACTAGATGACCCCCAACGTGTTGTGCTAGAAAAACATCTTGCGACAGAACCTAAGCCCCTAGGATTGGACTTCAAAGCCTATGGTTTTAACTTAAGCTCCAGCGAGGAATTGGTTGTCCAGTACCAAATAGCCCAAGCCCAATCGCCCCCAGCTGCGACAGAATATGTTTTACGCAATGTCCGTGGCAACCTAGTTCGACAAGGACAAGTGCTTTCACACCAACAAGAGCCCGTCAAAAAAGGCCGAATCGCAAAATATCGATTGATGACCCGCAAAGATTTAGCGGCTGTAAAACTCGGCAGATATTACCTGCGAACACGCATGATAGGCGGGCAAAAATGGTTCCCCTCATCCTTCCATTTAAATAAGCCTCGAACCACAACAAAGCCCTCGCCCAAGATGGCCATCGCGTGGCTATTGGACAACATGGACAGTGAAGGCTGGGGATCCTATCTCACACGCAACATTGACCTGCCAATTGAAAATCTCAATGCCTTACGAAAAAGTACGCCTGTCGATTTAGCAGTCGTCGCTTCACGGGCAAAGGTCACAAAAATTCGCCGAGCAGAAATACAAGCGTATCTCCAACAAGGCGGCAAGGTTCTATTGTTCGGCAATCCTTCTGAAACATGGGGCGATATTCTTCCTGTACACATCACCCGCACTCAGAACGTCCCACTGGGCGAATATAGCCGTCAAAGAAACCGCTTTAAAGTAACAGCTCAGGGAAAATCATTTTTCCGCATATCCAATCAATGGCAAAACAAGGGCCATTACCATGTCCTGTGTAAACCCCTTAAGAACACCCAAGTTCTAGCATCATATGATGACGCATCGCCTTGCTTGGTTCTCAAAAAAATCGGTCACGGGCAAGTCCTCTACTACAACGGCGAATTGCGCCCGGGTCTGATGCAATTAGATCTCTTACTTAGCCTTTCAAATTTCCCTTGCGCACCGCGCAAAATGCCTCAACTGATTCTCCCTGAATCCCCCAACACTGAAGGCTTTTCTAAAAACAACATTGGCAGACATGGCTGGGTCGAAGGTCGCAGCCGCGGGGTATCGGTTGTCTATTCAAAAAACCATTTTCGTATCTGGGACAAACTTATTTTCAAGGTGCGATTTCGAGACAACTCACAGCCTGCGACGAGACTCTGGACCGAAGAAGCCAATTGGGTCTTCAGAAAAAACGTATTTACGGGAGGCCTTTGGGGAGACCGTACGGAAATACTCAGCCCGTTGTCAGCCAATCACATGACATTTTTACCTGACGCAAATACCAGAAAACTCTATCTGGATTTACCCACTAAGACCACCGGTTATCGAGCTGTGTATTTAAGCCCTCAAGGATTAACAACCCTTGATTTATCACAGGACACAACTATAAACCTAGCTGACATGTCTGAAAGTTGGCTCTTACTCCATGAAACAACAGGCCAAAAAGCGAGCCCCATCCTCTGGTCTTTCACCACGCAGCCGATGTCTGTACAGCGTGATGATGAGCAGATCATTCTTACTTTTAAAAAATCTCCAAACGCCATCTCCTTTGTGCCTTTGCATGGCATTCAATCTTATTCAGCAGAGACCCTCAACAAACAAATCACACTTGATGACACGCTAGTGGATCGTTGTCGCTTTTTGGCAAGAACCATGAAGGCGATGCCCATTACCTGCAAAGAAAACTTTGTCATCAAAGCCAATACGGTCCAAATCACCAATCGCTATACCTATCTTCACTTCCCTGATCAATGGCACACTAAACCCCTTGAGCTAGCCGCCATCCCGCCGGTGGTTGCACTGGCTCGTGAGAATAAAATTCCTGTTGATGTCCAAGGCAAGCTAACGCATATCATGCCAACATTTAATGGCCCTTTTTATGCTTTAGTCGACCAGCAGCAAGTAACATACACCCTGCCGCGCGTGGATATGGACTATCCATTGCAACGAAAAGCGAATCCAAACCCGCAATACGATGCAACGCAACAACTCCTTATAGATCAATCCAAACAGTACATCAATGCATGGGAACCTCGCCGAACGTTTGTGAATTTTCAACAAAA
>JAESSU010000023.1 GCA_016763955.1 Phycisphaeraceae bacterium
ACGCACCAGCCTTCGACGCTGTGTTCAAAAGGTAATTGGGAGGGTCTCGCTTCAGTTGCCTGATTGCCATTTTCTAAGTCTTGCAGTGCAATGGAGTCTTCCTTATCGCGTAAACCAAGTTTTGTCAGGTAACGAAAATATGAAGAGGTTTGTTCGCCTTGATTGACACTGATATTCGGATCGACTCGGACAGCATCATGATAAGAATCTGCCCAGAGATCCACATGGTCAAGTAACCAATCGGTGGGATCGTTGGGCATGTGGAGTTTGCCAATGGCTGCCGTGAGATAGCCATGATCGTGGAAGTGTCCTAGAAAGCTGGGTAATGACTGGGGCTTTGGACCACTTAGGCCATAGTACCCGTGATTGTGACAGTATTGCCCGCTTAGAATGCTGGTGCGGCTGGGTGTGCAGATAGGGTTTTGCGTATACGCTTGGTTAAAACGCATACCTTGAGCTGCAAGACGATCCATGTTGGGCGTGATCGCCTGAGCATGCCCCGCAACCCCCATGCAGTCAGCAATGTGCTGATCGGAAATAATCTGAATGACATTAAAATGATCTGTGCGTGACATGTTATGGTTTCCCTTTTTCTGTATTTACGATGCGACATATCCGAGTTGATGGGATAGTTGTAAAGCATGATTTTTGACCTGCTGTCCAATCGTGTGAAGCTGTGTATCGGGAATAGTCAAGGTGTTGCCTCCTAGTGCGATAGCTCCGACGAGTTGCTGTTGATGGTCATAAACAGGTGCTGCGAATCTACGCACCCATGTGTAAAACTGTTGGTTGTCGAGCATGTAGCCCGTTTCTGGAAATTGCTGGATATGGGCTTTGAGATAGGCTGACGCAACAGGGCCAAGGCTACTGGATTTTGAGTGTTTTTTGATTTGCGACTGGTTTTCTTTAGACAGTGACCCATAGAATATCCACCCCCAGGGAGTGCTCAGTAAATACTCCGTTAGCGAGCCCACTAACTGCATGGCAATGGAGATCGGGTGGGTCTTTTTGGCCAACGCCTGAATCTGCTCGCCATTCCAATAAAACAGCATGCTGGTGTTGGATGTTTGCTCCGTTAGAGTTTCTAGAAGGGGTGTCCCCAAATCACGCATGCGATCAACTAGCGGGGTTCGTTGACCTAAGCTTGCCATGCGAGGCCCCGGAATGTAACGGCCCGTCTGAGGCTCGCGGCTGGCGTAACCTCGTTCACGTAACACGCTCAAAATTCGCGCAACACTTGATTTGGAAATGCTCAAAGATTCGGTGATCTGATTAAATCCCACCGCCGAATCGGTTTGAGATAGCATCTCCAGAACGGTTAAACCACGATGTAACGCAGGCGCAGTGTGTAATGTCATGGTGTCATATTATCAACCTAGGTACAATATGCAAGACTTTTATTGTAGGGACACAATAGGGCAAGGCAGTTCGCAGATCATCTCAAAGGGGTTCATTACAGCTAATTTGTATTGAATCACGACTCATATCACTGCGTAAAATAGCGGTGAGACCACGTTATGTCTTACACCGCAAGATGCAAGACATAACGTGGTCACAGCAATAGAATCACCCGCTAGGTGATGTATTTAAAAATTAGTTTAGATTTTAATGGCGAGCAGCTGCGAGCTGTTCTTCGATTTGTGCCAAGGTGTATTGTTCAGGATTGCGCGTGCGTGCGTCAATGTTGTCAATGGCAGCAATGCGGGTGCTCAGACGATGAATCAGGGCATCACGCAATGGGCCAAACACTTTTTGTCCCGCAGCTGTGTTAAGGATATTTTCTAATTTGTCCGGGTCGGTTTTGATGTCATAAATATAATGCTCTTGAGCATGCAGATCATAGAAAAGTTGCATGGTTCCCTGTTGAACAAACCATGTGCTACCGCCATCAATAACGTTTGGTAATTCGTCCTCGCCTGCAACGTCCCAAGTTCGCCATTTGTTTCTTTGATGCAGGTGCGTGTGCATGATTTGATTCTGCCCGACATCCGAAAGTGCATAGTCACCCGCAAGGAAACGGATTAACAAATGCTTGAGTTCTTCAACACGCGATTGACAGTCTGGATCGCTAAAGCGGTTGTTGCGTTCGGTGGGATCGTTTGTCAGATCGTAAAGTTCGCCAACTTGTTTTTGGACATGGTGAACGAATTTCCAGCCGTTATGAATGACAGCCTTGTGCCAATATTGTTCACTGAAAACCGCTCGATCTACGGGTAGTTCTTCTCCCTTAAACGCGGCAGTGATGCTTTGTCCATCAACTGTTTCGGGGATTGGCAAATTGCACAGGTCGCATAACGTGGGGAACAAATCAATCGATTCCACAGGAGCGTTTAGCACGGTCCCAATACATGAATCGTCAAGGCTATCAGCCGCAGGATGCCAGATCAAGGGAATGCGAATGATGGCATTGGAGGCAACCCCCAGTCGCTTATCGAAGGCTCCCAAATCGCCTGCATGATCACCATGGTCAGCAGAAAACACGATGTGCGTTTGATCCGTAAGGTTCTGCTCGTCAAGCCAGTCTAGGACGCGACCAATTTGCTGATCAATCAAGTCGATCAACGTGAAATACGTCGCTAGCACATGGCGCATTGCATCATCGCCCATGGTCAATCGCGAAGGACTGTTGATATAGGTTTGTGCGACCCAGCCGGGCTTTTTCTGTAGCTCTTGTGCACTAAGAATAGCATCGAGAGTAATCTTCTCAGGTTTGATTTGGTCATACCATTCTTTTGGCAAAGCGGTGGGGTAGTGTGGTCGATCATAGCTTAGCCAGATAAAAAATGGCTCATCACGTGTCCACTGTTGATCAAGATAAGTTAAGCATTCCTGCGTGGTCCAATTTTCCAGATTGTGTTCCAAAGGCATCTTGGTTTCGCCCGCCATCTTGCGCGTTGGGTGAGATCCTTGGGGGACCCCCTCGCCTACGGGCTTGCCGATATATTCAGCGCCATGAACTTCTGGCGTTGGGAAAGCTTGATTGTTGCGTTTGAGATAATCCCCATACCACGAGCCCGCCGGTTTTGCTCGGTCTTGATCTTCCCACAAGCTCGGCGAGCAGCGGTCAACCGCCCAGTCTGGCCGAATGCTTCCCGTGTGTTGCTTGCCAAAAAAAGCAGTCGTGTAGCCGTTGTCTTTAAAATGTTTGCTTAGCAAAGGCATGTCCGAATCCTGGCTCCCTACAAACCCGTATTGGCGATGGGTTTTCTCATATTGCCCCGACAAAAAACAGACTCGTGAGGGCAAGCAGACCGGACTCTGTGAGTAGCATTGTGTAAACCGAATACCTGTTTGTGCAAGACGATCAAGGTTTGGCGTTTTGACATATGGATGCTCTGCAATGGAAAGTGCATCAGCATGCATTTGGTCAACTTGAATAAACAGGACATTGGATTGCATCGGTTAAGTCTCGCTGTAAGTAAGAGGAAAAATAAGTTTGCGACCTGTCTGTGAGGAACCAAAATCAAAGCCCATGATGGTTCCTAGCATGTCGACTATAGCGTCTTGCTCAACATGTAAGCAAGTAAGCTAGTCGCTAGTACGCTGTATATACCCATCGGGTATCATTTTGACCGCGCTGTACACGCATTGTGAGGCCTAAAACAAATCGTCGCGTACAAAAGCAACAGGACAAGTTCATTGACGACGGGTATATAAGTAGCGAAATAAATAGAAGCGATCTTACCGTTTGCAGGTTGTGAAACGTAAATAATGACAAAAACTACCAATAAATTTAAGGCAGGCCACAACCCCGCCTTGATACGCTCCGCCGCCATGCTCAAGCACTGGGTAAGATAGTCAATGTCGAACTAGTCGATGCGTGAAAATCATCGTGGTGTTTTTTAGGTTGAGTGCTGTTTATTAGTATTTTTTGAAATAGAACATTCCAAGATGCATCTTGTTGATTTAAAATAAAAACAAATAGGCCTTAGTTATCTGTGATAGCGTGGCTAGTTGATCTGAAAAT
>JAESSU010000024.1 GCA_016763955.1 Phycisphaeraceae bacterium
ATCGGCAAGGGGCTCTTTAACTTTGACGATTAACTCACAAGTTGCAAAGACTTCTTGGGCACTGTCAACAAGATGAGCGCCCACTTGTTCAAAGGACTCATCTGTAAACACCGGCGAGGCGTTACAGGCTCGTTGCACGTAGACATCATGGCCACGCCGCACCAGTGAATGGACACACGCAGGTGTCAGACCGATACGATATTCGTGTATTTTACGTTCTTGGACGGTGCCGATTTTCATTTTTTTTCTCTCAAGATGGGTTGCCAAAGGAATAAGGGGTAAGCGATGGGCTTGATGACAACAGGCGTTGCCACGTCCCTAGCTTCAAGTCGATATAAAACTATAGATTCCCAATAGGCTACAGACAACGGGAACATGTTGCCATATTGTGCAATGTCTTGTTGTTGACCTAAATTGGATGGCTTTATTGTTCGGCTTGTCGGCGGTAAGCACTTGGAGAGATATAAAAAGCCCCACGGAACACACGCGAAAAATAGTGGCTGTCACGGTAGCCCACCGCATAGGCCACCTCTTTGATAGACAAGGTGGTTTGAGTCAATAGCTGTCGGGCTTTTTCCATTCGCTGTTGTGTCAGGTAACTTGACAGTGTAAAACCATTTTCCTGACTAAAAACACGTGAAAGGTAGTACGGGCTGACATCAATGGCTTGGGCTAAAGCGTCCAAACTAATTGGCTGATCTAACCACGTTGCGATTAACTTGCGGGTATCGGTCATGATTTGTCGGCGACGTTCACTGGCAATGAGCTGTGGTGATTCACTTGCAGCATACTTTCGCCGTGCCGCTGCTCGACACAATTCGTACAGAATTTGTCCGGCACGTACCGCTAGCATGGGTTGTTGGAACGTTGATTCCGTCGTAAATTCACGATAGAGCTGATCAAAGGCATTGCTAAACATGGCTTGGGACATACCCGATACTTCAGCTAATTCAATTGGAGAAAACTGTTTAAGTACTTCCTCTTCGTCTGCCCATTGTATCTGCACCAGATAAACTTCAAAGATCGTGTCGCGTGGGAAGATGTCCCTGTGTGGTGTGTTTGCTGGGGTAAAGAGCGTGTCGCCAGCAACCCCCTTAAGGGTATAGGTCGGCGTCTCAATCCGCACGTGTCCACGAAGGACATGGATCAACTCACTATTCGAATCGCGATGTTCGCGTTCAGCCCAAATGGGGTCAAAGATAGAGCGTCCCATTTGACGAACTTTTATGGGCCATTTGTCAAAAAGATCCGGGGGTAACGGTGCAAACGTATTATCTGACTTTTTCCCCATCTGACATGCTCCATTTGTCTTTTTGCATACATAAAAATTGCAATAGTTCATGTCGCTGACGCGCAAGTCAGAAATGGTACCATTGGTATTACTCTAAGTGGATTATACCCCGTTGTCGAAAACTGTGGCAGAGGCATTTACTGGGCCACCCTAATTCCTAATAAAATCAGTTTCAGAACACCCCTATTTTGTTCGCGGTGTCACTGATTGTTACAGATCATAATCGTTATCAGAGCCCTCATGACACGAAATAGATTGACAGGAAGGCATGTTGGCAATTCTGTTTACTTGATGACAACATATTCCCATTGTTTCTGTCGCAGTATTTTCCTATTGTTACTTAAGAGAAATTTTAGAACAAATACTTAATCAATCAATAAAGGCAATAATATGCAAACTATGACAGATCAAAAATTGGCCATTCATGGCGGCAAACCGATCATCCCTTCTGACCTCACATTCAAGATGTGGCCCGAAATTGGTCCCGATGACGAAGCATTGGTGCTCGCATCACTTCGCCAGTCGAGCCATGCGTCAGGCCCGCATGTTAAATTACTCGGTGAAGAGTTTGCCGCATGGAATGGTAACAAACATTGCCGCCCAACCAACTCAGGCACATCCGCATTACAGATGTGCGTCGCAGGCTGTGGCGTGCAAGCTGGTGATGAGGTCATTACCACGGCTCTTTCATGGACCAGCAGCGCAACGTGCATTATTCATCACAACGCAATCCCGGTATTCGTTGATGCCGACTGGGAGACAATGCACATCGACCCTAAGTGCATTGAAGCTGCCATCACCCCACAAACCAAAGCCATTCTTGTGGTGCATTACTTTGGTGTGGCCTGTGATATGGACGCGATCATGGCTATTGCTAAAAAGCATGACCTGGCTGTGATTGAAGATGCCTGTCAAGCCCATGGTGCGACGTTCAACGGTAAAAAGGTCGGCACGATTGGTCATGCCGGTGCGTTTAGCTTAAATCAAAATAAAAATCTCTGTGGCGGTGAAGGTGGATTTTTTGTTACAAACGATCAAGCCATTTTCGACCGTGGTTGTGCCATCGGAGGCTTTAGTGATATGCGTCCTGCGGACTCCGGACGTGATTATCACACCCACGGCCTAGGATGGATGTATAGCACCACTGACCTTAATGCAGCCTTCGCCTTAGGGCAACTGCGTAAACTAGACAAAACCAACGCCCAAGCTCGAGCCAACTGGCATCAACTTGATGACCTGCTTACGGATACGCCAAATCTAATCCGTCCCTACAGCACAGAGCATCGCCCGACCAACGGCTACGCATACATCTTGCGCGTTGATCCGGCCTATGCTCAGAAACGTGGCGTGGCATTAACTGATTTGACCAATGCGATCTCTCTTGCAAGTACGGCTGAAGGATTACCTTTGAGTCGAGCCAATTGGCTGCTGCCAGCACACACGATCTTCCAAGTCAAAGACGCATATGGCAAAGGCTCACCATGGTCCGATGGACATTGCAAACGGGATGTTGACTATAATCTTGATCAGTATCCACTAGCCCAACAATGTGTGGACACCTGCTTATGGAATGTTTTCAAACATCGTCCACCAAATGGTGAGGCACAAATACAGGCATTTGCGGGTGCGATTCGCAAGGTCTTTGAAAATCTTGATGATGTGACTGTCGAACAAAAATAATTGAATTTTTGAAACACGCTAAGCCTTAAAGATCAAAAGAAAAGATGATGGTTATGAATATTCAAACAGGCGGAGCTTCAGTTGTTATTACGCCTCCCCTTGGGACTCAAATTCAAGGGGCGGGTATTCCAGATCAGCCTGCGAAGATTATTCGTGATGAGCTTGAAGCCAATGCCGTCTATTTTAGCAGTGATGACCAAGCGGTTTTGCTCATTAGTTGTGACATCATGGGCTTGCTGCCGAAGTTTACGATCCCTGCGCGTGAAGCAATCGGCAAAGCAATCGGCTTGGCTGAATCGAGTGTCATTATTAGTGCGACGCACTCGCATTCAGCACCTTCGGTGGCCAAGACCGATTTGAACAAACCTATTGAAGAAGGCTTTTTGCAAACGCTTCATGACCAGCTCATTGATGTGGCGATCAAGGCCAAGCAATCAGCCGTGCCATCGAAAATCGGCTGGGGATTAGGCCAGGCTCAAATTGGCTATAACCGAAGATGTTGTTGGTCTGATGGTACGCATAGCATGTACAATCCCACAGGCAGAACTGATTTTACAGGTTTTGAAGGGCCTGAAGACC
>JAESSU010000291.1 GCA_016763955.1 Phycisphaeraceae bacterium
AATGCAGTTCGATGTGGGTTTTGCGACCTGCTTGATGTTTGAGATAAAAGACGGATTCTTGTGGACGGGCGAACGTGATGATGACGGGCTGGACGATGTCAGCAATGCCTGGGATATCTGAAAGTCCCATCCAGACGAGTGAGCTTCGCAAAGGGGAGAGATTGGCATAGCCGGTGAGTTTGGGGATGCCATTGGCAAGTGCTTCGATTGCATTGCCACCAAATCGAGCATCGGGTTGTTTGTTGGTGTAAGCCCATGCTTGGACACCGGCAGCTAGAGCCCAGTGTGTATGAAAGCGCATGGGGCCGATGGCTCCACGTGCAAAGTTCATCGCAGTATTTTCCCATGACTGCTCAATATTAGGCAGCATCAGTAATTCCAGCAGGGTGTACTCAAAGGCTTGATCATTTTGGGCCCAGAACCCGGTTTCTAATTGGCTTTGCAGATAGACCGGAGCGGTTTGGACAAGTATGTCTAGGAGCTTCTTGTCCCAAGTGCTCGTGTAGTACCGCGCGATAGCGCCCAAGTATGTTACGGTTTGATGGTTTTGAACAGGACGATTGGTATGGGCATATCCGTTGGCAATTTCACCAAGGACATCTAAACTGCGTTGGTATCCGGTCACTTGGTAGGCGGTGGCTAGAAAACCAGCCCAGATATCTCCGGTCCAGCCCGCATCGGAACCGTCGAAGACCCATGTGCCGGTGCGTTTGTAGGATTGTCCAATTTCACGGCCAAGGGATTTGTTATGCCAGTGAATAATGCGTGTGTCCATGACATGGGTGGTCATCGCACGGGCACGGCGTAGATATTTTCGATCACCACTCCGAAGATACAAAAGCCAAGGCAGTTGTGGATTGCCATAGCTCATATCGTCATTTGCATTGATCCCCGAATAGGTCCAGCCCTTGGAAGTTCCGAGGGGGTTTTGGGGTGAGCTTCCGGGGGGTGCTAAGTCTTGCGGACAGCCTCTGCCATAATCCCAGAAGCCGATCATGGGATCAAGATGATTGGCCACCTGCACATACTCGTCAAATTTTTCTTTGATTTGAGTTTCGTATGCTGCAAATCGATCCTCGTCATATGTGGGCAATATCAGGGGTAAAGATTTCGAATTTTTGATCCATTGCGGATCGACTGATGCGATGGGTTCGTATTGTCCTAATGCTCCAGCAATTTGTGCTTGTGCTTCTTTGGGTTCATGAAATGCAAGGGTTAGATGATGTGTTCGTGCAAAGCCTAGGCCGTTGGAGACGCGGGATTCTAACGCACCTTGCGAGATGACATTTTCATTCATTCGTTGCCAAGTTTTCTGGCCCCAAAGTTTGGCAATGCCTTCATGTCTGAAATTAAGTTCTTTGTCTTGTAGGGTTTTCCATGCGTGAAACTTGATGCCGTTTTCGGTGACATCGAGTTGGTTTGGGAATTGCATTGCCATATCACGAACGGTGACGGTCACGCCGGTGTCTTGTCCTAGGAGGCTCACCCAGCCGCCGGTTTGTGCCGAGATGGATAGTTGTTTGTTTGCATGTGTGACGGTGGATTTCGCCAAATCGTTTTGCGTGAGGCTTAGGGTTTTTCCCTCAAGGGTTTGGGTGATGGATTGTGTGAGTTTTTCGTTGCTGACACTGACCATGGCTTTGCTCGCAGCTGCGATAGACATGGGGAGATTGAGTCCTAGGTCTTTAAACCAGAATGGGTCGGTGTCTAATGTGACGATCCAAGTATGCTCCATCCGAAGCATGGGTTGGTCTTTGTAGAGATGAATGCGTGTGGTGTATCGGCAAGCTTTTTGGCCTGCATCATTCACATACCAGCCGGTTGCTCGCAAGATGGTGTGTAGTGAGCCGGCGACTTCAACGACCAGTTTGTATTGGTCATCTTTACCACTGGTTCGGTAGGTTTGGTCGTTGTTGTCAACGAAGTATCCGCCGCGTTGTGAGTCGGGGACCATGACGGGTTTGCCGTCGAGTGTGGCAGCGTCGATAAGCGTGCCAGTGGTTTTGCTGAAGGTGACTTTGAGTTTGCCGCTGTCGACAGTGATGTGCGTGTCACTGTCGGTGATGGGCATCGTTTGCAAAGGCTCTACGTCTCGCACGGATCGACCATATTCCAGTGTTAATTCCACAGGCGTAAGTGGATCATCAATTTGAACATTGGCATCAACGATGACCCATTTAATAGCACCTTCTTGTTCCCATAGGGCGGTGGGTGTGATCTGACATGCGATGGGCTCACCCTCAGCATCTAGGAGTCGGAACTGTTGAGCTTTGAACATATGCCGATCCGTTATCGGCACGCCGACACTCAGTGGATAGTTCCCTGGCGTAGCAAGAATGGATTGTGCTTTAAGTGGCACTTGCTTGAGTCGTATTCGGGCTGAACGTTGTTTGAACGTTATTTGGGAAGGGTCCCATATTGGGGGGATGTATCCGTCTTGGAACTGAGCTTTGATCGCATGACCTCGGGCTTGTTCACGAGCACGTTCTGCTAATTGAGCATCGGAGATTTTTTTAGTGCGGATTTGGAGGTTGGCAAATGAGAGATCGCCTTGGCGGGCAAAGAGCGCAACTTGACCGGTTGCGAGTTTGGTCATCATTTGACGTTGGGCGATCTTCGTGCCATTGATAAATAGTTCGGCTGTTTGGCCGTTGACGTTAGCGGTGATGTGATAGGTTTTACCGGGTGTGAAATTGAGACTATCCACCACCACGGGGGCGCGTGCCGGGACGATGAGTTGAGCGGTAGGGCGTTCACCGCCATGTAAGATAAATTGTGCAGCGCTGCGTCGTCCACCACCGCTTAGGCCGATGAGTATGCCTTCTTGGGTGAATGTTTCACTTGAGTATGTAAAATCGAATTGAACCTGAATGACAGGGTCAGCCAAGCTCTGATTAAATCGGAGCATAGCTTCCTGTTCACTGCTAACAGTGATTGCTTGTCTATGTGGTGTCCAATCCCCGGTGCTTGTCCACGCTTTTGTCAGGTCCGTGTTTCCCGTGCTTTGTTGATAGGCCGTGTTCCAGTCATCCCCCATGGTCAGGTTGGAACAGGTCATCAGGATCAGAAATCCAAGCACGCACGACCCAAATCGTGTTGACATGATATCTATTCCCTTCCCATCATCCGAAATAAACACAGTGTCTTCGGGCGATGGCTCTCTTATAGCAAATCATCGCTGCAAATGGTGTTTTTTGCAAGTAGATGGGAGAGTAAAAAATGCTCGATAGATTCTGTTGTAATTGAATACCGCCAAGTTGCTTTTTAGGTTGCGGGCTGTTTGGCGCTTAAGAGCATGTTTTATTACGGTGTGGCAGGAATATCGCTGATGTCCGATATCGAAATTTCCCCAGTGCTAGGCTCAACTAATAACGTCATTTGGTACGCATCACAGGCAAGGGTGATGCTTGCGGTCGTGGCTTGATCGAGTTGGCCGTAAACACCAAATTTGATGCGATCATCGCCGTTTAACGAGAGACTTAAAAGCGTCACTCCATTAAGGTGCCTATTAGAACCACTTCCAAATTTGACGACATAAGGGGCATTGCCCACCGGGTTGTTGATCCCTGTCGGTTGGGATGCGGATGCGATGTAATAGCTATTGCTGTTGATGTCGAAAACCATCAAACGCAGATCGTCCGCATGACTGATCGACTCAATCTGAGCGTATCCGATGTCCGCAGCAATCTGGTTGGCTGCTGCGATGAGCTTGGTCTGACTGGTGTCTCCGAACATAGGCACCGTTAACGCAGAGAGAATCCCCACAATCACAACGACCGTGAGCATCTCGACCATTGTAAAGCCACGGTGCATTGGGCTAGTTGATATCAATTGCTCATTCATCATTTGGACATCCTTAGTCTAACTATCGGATTCAAACTCAGGGTAATAGCTCTAAAACTGCTTTTCTTAACAGTCATGTCGATTTTTTGATCCAGTTATACGGTCTGTAACGGCAAGGAAATGCGATTCCAGATGCATCACAGCTAGTTATTGGATCACACGTGAACTGAATCGTTGATTTGACCGACGGCATACTTGGGAACGTGGGGCAAAATCGCACAGTTTGCGCTTAATGCAACGTTTGGGCAGGTAGGGGCCTAGTTATGAAACGAAAAAATCGCCACCAATCTGGTTTCACGATGCTCGAGGTACTCATTGCCACGACAATCATGTCCTTCGCGGTGATTGCTGTGACGCAAGCGGTAGCAGTCGCTCAAATGCAGACCTACGAAGCTTTGCACGATAACCGAGCAACCACATTAGCTGAGGCCTTTCTTGAAGAAGTTGTTTCCAAAGCCTATGCAGATCCTGCTGGCGGAACGCCTGATGACCTAGGGCCAGAAACGGGTGAAACGACCCGGATTCTGTATGACAACATCGACGACTATCACGGCTTTACACGCGACACAATTAAACTAGAACCCGATGTCATCACCGACATTGCAGGAAACGTATATCCCATAACCTATCAAAAATTCTCAGTGAATATCAGTACCACTTACACCACCATCACACTCTTTGAACCTGTCACGGGCATTAATGTCATCGTCACCGTCACCGACAAAACAGGTCGCCCTTGGCAAGCGACACAATTTGTCCCCGAGTCAGGAGGCTGAGCATGAATACCATGAAACACATCTTGATCACACAGCAACCTGCACGTCGTAAGCGTCGCGGGTTTACGATTGTTGAACTGATGCTTGCGACCATTGGCGTGAGTTTAATTGCATTGGGAATCAGCTCCATGCTATCAGTGGTTGCCTATGGCACGACGTCTAGTCGAGATTTACGAAGTCTAGTCGTCAAGCAAAAAACAACCAGCGCCCGTCTTGATGCTGCCATTCGGGGTTCGAAGCTGGTTTTAGAATCAGGTGCAGATTATATGGTGCTCTGGGTTCACGATGACAATGACGATAGCAAGCCGAGTCTTAGTGAAATAAGGCGAGTGGAACTTGATTTAGCAAACGAACATATTCTGTCTTACAAAGCACAACTCGACGGTCTTAGCCTAGAAATGCTCGCAGCAGTCGATGGCTCATTTGAATTTGATAGTGACTTTGATGCCCTCACAGAATCGTTTAAAAACCCACAGTATTTTGTAGATATCGCTCAAACACTCAGCCTGACATTGGCATTAGATGATGCTAATTTGTTCCCCCCGGAAATCTGGGCGACGAGTGTCTCTGGGTTGTTACTTGCTCTTGATGTCGCCCCCTCACAACAGGCAAGGCTTGTTAATTATCAGGTGACATTTGATATAGGCACATTATCCGATACCACCATCGGAACCGCTTCGCTACGCAATGAATAAATACTCTTTCCTAAAGGATTGAAAGATGTCAGCTAGATGGACACAACAATCAGTAACGCGCCAGACGCAACCACGCGGCATCGCAATGGTGCTCGTCTTAATTGCGCTAGCCATGGCAACAGTCCTTGGCTTGTCGTTTCTCAATACACAGTCCACGACAACTGGTATTGCACAAAATGTCACAAGCCAATCACGAGCACGAGGTATTGCCGAGTCCGCGATGAGCCTGACCGCAAATTTCCTACGTACAGAGTCTAATTGGCGTGGCAAAGGTGAAGGAACATGGATCGTTAAACAAGCACTTGATGGCGGCACGTTTACCATTTCTGTACTAGATGGCGAGATTGATAGTGAGGGCAATGTTGCTGGCGACAATGACCTAGCGGATGAAGTAACCGATCATATTGTCATTAAAGCGGTGGGGCATTACAACGGCGTGTCGCATACGATAACAGCAGAAGTGACTCCCAAAGCCGGTGATGCAACCCCCGCTAAAGTTGTCCTGGTTGTTGCCAATGCCAATGCTCTAAATACGCAAGAAGGTTTGCGTAAACTTCAGCTTAGCGAGTGGGGCTACGAAGTTTCCGTCGTGTCCGCGAGTGCAAATCTGTCTGTTTTTAATGGACTATCAAAAATCACGGATGTGTTTCTGGTTAGTGAAACCATTTCTTCAGGTGATCTTGGTGCAAAACTTCTTCATACAGGTAGCGGTGTCGTTAATGAAGAAGGGGGCTTGTATGACGATTTTCGTCTGACCAGTGGTAGTGCCAGTCAATACAACGATACGCAAATTGACGTGACCGATAGTTCACATTACATCACCTCGACACTTGGTAATGGTGTCGCGACGGTCTTTAGTAACGCCCAGAATATGCAGTATGCCAGTTCGTCACTTCCGAGTGGCGTAACGGTATTGGCAACTCATCCTAATAATGACGATCCTGCATTGATTGCTGTGGAAGCGGGTGTGAAATTACAGTCAGGTAAAGCCTCAGGTCGGCGCGTTTTCCTACCTTGGGCTGCTTCCGATTTAGATTTTGCATCACTTAACAGTACAGGCTTGGTTTTACTTAAACGCTCAATTGACTGGGCAAGCCAGAGTGAATCTGCACCACCAGCAACCTTGCATTATGATTTTTCCGGAAACTCTGCGACTCTGATTGAAGACCAAGGAGGCAATGTTGATCTCCAACTTTATCCAGGCAATGGAACCATCACGCGGGTCACCGATGCCAACGGCACTGGTATTGTGTTCGGTCAGAATGCCAGTGACGGCACTGCGGTAGCCATGACCACGGCTTCTGGCAATACCCAACAACTCGCAGCGGCGATTCAAGAAGCTGGTGCTGTCACCGTGCAAGTTTTCTTTAAGCAAACCAATGGCGGCAATGTTTTGAGTATGGGAAACAAGCCCACCATCACCACTAACAGCCTGAACAATCAGGCAACCTATGTTGAATTTGCTGATGTACTAAATGATCCCAATACGATGATTTTCTACAGCAAGAGTCATGACGACGATGATGACGAGCATGCTGACGACGATGATGATGATGACGACAAGAAGAAGTCTGACAAGTACGACGATGACGATGACGATGACGATCAAGAGCATGTGGCGAATGACAATTTCTACATCCAAGGATCGCCTTCAGGTGGCAGTTTCAACCACGCTTTGTACTTAAGTCATCAAGAAGGCGAACAGGCCCTTAATCAAAATGATACATGGGAAAATGATACACCCGTTGTCTACGCTTTTACCTTTGATAAAGAAGATGGCACGGTTCGCATTTACATCAATGGGCAACAGGTTGCCGAGGAAAATATGGGTGATACGGACTTGGATAATTGGGTCAGCCAATGGCTTACACTTGGCAACAGCCCATCATTAGATAGCCCGTTCGTGGGCACGATTTATGATGTAAAAATTTGGCCTAGCCAACTCAGTGAGGCCCAGCTTAAGGATAATGCTCAAGCATTCCTAGATGGCGATGACAATCCGCTGATTCTTGTACTCTACGAGTTTCAAAAGATTGTTCCTGCTGCCCCTAAACCCATCAGTCACTGGAAACTCGATGAAACCACCGGCAGCGGTGATGCAATGTATGGCAGCGGCGTTTCAGCAGATGACGAGTTTAAACTCGAAAAAGGTGCTCAAATCGAAGGCTTCCGTTCTTCTGATGGAAACTATAGTCAGAGCAACTCAGGGTTGAATGTGATTGCAACGGTCAATTCGATAGAGGCAAATAAAGAAAACAAGTTTAAAATTAAAGGCAATCAAACCATTCTTGTCGGTGATGCTTTATGTGGTGCAGGGGGCAATCCCAATACAGTTATTGAGATTGACAAATCAGCTCTAGTCACCGGCACAACAGGTGCGCAGGCCGTGAATATGCAGCTTCCCGATAAAAACGAATTCATCGTGCCCACGGATGGCCGACCGTCTAATATTGGGAAAGTAGAATACAAGGATGATGCGGTTGTTACGATTAGTTCTAATCTATATACAGACGATTTTAAAGTCGAGGATAACGCTCATATCACCATCAGTGGCGACGTGACGATTTGGTGTGAAAATTTTGAACTCAAGGATGATGATGCAAAAATCAATGTCCCCGTGGGCTCCTCGTTAACGGTCTATGCAAGCGGTGACATCAAAATCAAAGACGGCGCACAACTCAACTATCAAAATAATGAAACGACCGGTGCAACGCGTGTGGCAATGTTTACCACGGATGATAAAAAAATCGAAATCGAAGATAGTGGCACCATCGCAGTAGGGAATTTTTATTCAACCAAAGACTTAAAAATTAAGAAGGGTGCTAAGCTTTACGGCACAGCGTCCTGTGGCAAGAAGATGGAAGTCAAAGATGAGAACACACATCTTTATGTTGACTTGGATCAAGTGAACAATAACAAAACAATAGATCAAAGGGGCGTTAGCAATGGTATTTACACCAACGGCCCAACCAGTGATCCTAACGGGAAATTTGCTTCAGCGATCAAGTTTGATGGCATAAATGATTTTGTCTCCATGTCCCACAGCGATGTGTATCTCATTTACACGGGAACCATTAGTTTCTGGTTCAAAGCCAATGACATCTCTGGCACGCAAGGTCTATTCTCAAAGGACTCTTTTGGGACAGACTCCGGCGGACAACTATCGATCTATCTTGAAGGTTCAACACTTAGGGCCAGTCTAGAAAGTGCCTCAGACAGTATGACAGTGAGCCATTCTGCTATCTCTACGGACACTTGGTATCACGTTGCATTCTCATTTGGCCCAGCAGGGATGAAACTCGTCGTCGATGGCAGTGTCGCAGATACGGATCCCTACACCGGCGGCATGGCCACCACCTCAGGCGGCAACTACGAACCCATCGTCCTAGGTGCTAGCACCATGAGCAGTGATAACCTTGTCGCCACGCCAGTGGTTGATTACTTTAATGGCTACATGGACGAGGTTCGCATTTATGGTTCACAACTTAGCCTTACCCAAATTGCAACTGTGATTGAAAATGGTGATCCTGTTGCAGATAGTGCTGTGGGCGTGGCTGTCAAAGATACCGGTGGCTACGGTGAGCCGTTGGATATGACTGTCAAGGACCCTGAAAATATCACATGGGATAGTAGCGGGGGGCTAACCTTTAACAGCCCCACACGCGTGGTCTCTGATATGCCCGCATCAAAAATCACCACTGCGTTGAATGCTTCAGGTGCGCTGACGATGGAGATTATCTTCACCCCTGCAAATCTTGAGCAGCAGGGCAATCTGGTCTCAATTTCCAGTGATCGTTTTAATCGAGACCTCGGCTTTGCTCAGGATGATGTAGCGTACAACTTTAGCTTACGCAGTACTGGCAATTCTAATGACGTTGAATCATCTGATGTCCTCACAGTTGCTCAACAACATCTGGTCATCACATGGGATGGCAGTGTGATTAAGGTGTACCGCAACGGAAGGCTTGAATCCACCGAATCGCTTAGCGGTGATCTAAGTAATTGGAGTGAGACGTTGCCTCTGATTATGGGTAATCAGGCTGATGGCTCTGCGCCTTGGTTAGGCCCGCTTAAACGTTTTGCGATCTACGATCAGACGCTTAATAGTTTTCAGGTTCAAGACCTATTTAACGGTGAATTACCAAGAGCCAACACCGAAACCCAGCCAGTCGAATTCCATGTCCGCTGGTACGAAAATCCGTAAACCCCCGGCCCCCGGAAGTTAAATTAATCAATGCCAACCCGTGTCAGTACATGCTGACGCGGGTTGTTTTTTTTTGCAACAACTCCCTACTCCCTATTCCCTACTCCCTGTATCATGCCCTCATGACCAAGTCTATTGACTGTATTGTTGCCGGCTCATGTGTGTTAGATATTTTGGCTCATCCGTTGCGTTTGGATGTGCCACTATCCAGTGCTGCGGTTCATCGGATTAGTCCGATGCAACTCACCGGCGGGGGGCTCACCTGTAATAGCAGTATCACGTTGGCAAGGCTTGGACACGTTGCCAAAGTTTTTACCTATGTGGGCAATGACCCATGGGGCAAGATGGTTCGTGATGTGTTAACTGCGGAGAATGTCCAAACTGATTTATTGATGACGCATCCCACTGAGCCTACTAGTACGACGGTGGTTGCGATTGATCCATCAGGTGAACGTGCGTTTATTCACTGTCAGGGTGCTGCGAAGAGACTTAATATTCAAACTTGTATGGATCATTTAGAGACGCTAACGCAGTCGTCTTTTTTCTTAGCAGGGTATTACAGCCTGATGCCTGATCTTCAAGAAGACTTGCCCCAGTTGTTTGCAGCCTTGCGTAAGCGAGGTGTTAAAACGGTCATGGATGCAGCAGGTGATGGGGGAAGCATGGAGCCACTAGATCGTATTTTGCCGCACTTGGATATTTACATCCCCTCGTTTGCAGAAGCAACCCATCAGACCGGTGAGTCCGATCCTCAGAAGATGATTGATGTTTTTCGTGATGCAGGCGCAGCGGGCATATTGGGCGTAAAACTTGGTGAACAGGGCGTGATGCTCAGTGATCAAGCGGGCAAGTATTTACATTTGCCCGCAATCAAACCCCCATCACCTGTGATCGATACCACGGGTGCAGGTGATAGCTTTTTAGCGGGTTTTATCGCAGGCAAGTTACGCGGTTATGACATGCAACAAGCAGGCAGAGTTGCCACCGCAGTTGCGGCAAGTTGCGTCACTGCTATGGGCGGATCAACAGGTGTCCGCAATTGGGATCAGACACTGTCGCTTGGCGGCGTGGTCTGACGCGGCTGCTTTTTACGCAAGCCATGTCGAAAGCGATCTTCAATCAGACGGTACGTCAAGTGAGACAGACCGATTGTAAGCCCTAGGCCAAGTAGGATTATCAGGGTCCCATTAATCGGCGATGTGTTGTAGATGATGTAACCTGCCTGATCTTTGATCATCGGGATATTCCCCAAACGACTGATCAAGGCCAGAAAAATTACAATCACAATGGCATGTGTCAGATACAGGCTGTAGCTGATGGTGCCCAGGTACACCAAGACGCGGTGACTTAATAGTTGTCGCAGTCGCGAGGTTTCATGCAAGGCAGCTACGTTGGCAATGGTGATGCAAAAAATCAGGGGGATGAACATTTCCACCGGACTCTCTGTGAGTGTCATGACTGCAATTAGACTCAGTAAAAGCAGACAAGCCGGGATCAATGACTTGCGTGTCCGCGGCGAGTGTTGGCTAAGATGCCATGTCAGGGCACCAAGGTAAAATGAATAGATACAGCGTACAATCCCCAAACCACTGGAACTACGCAACCCATGTCCCCAGTACCAGTTGATCAGGCATGCCCCACAGATAATCAGCAGGTAAACAGGTACACGTCTTCGCTTGAAAGCCAGCAACGTCAGGGCAAATAAGACATAGGTATAGAACTCTGTTGAGATTGACCAACTAGGCCAGTTAAAGCTCAGGTGATCCACAAAGAGAGCTTGTGTCAGCATCAGATTATGCAGCAACTTGGGGATGTATTCACCATGGAGCATGGGAGGGGACGGGTTGCCATGGGTCAATTCACTGATAGAAAAACGAACATCACGCAGTACAAAAAACAGGAGTGTTGCCAGATGCAGCGGGTACAATCGCCAGAATCGGCGGAGTTGAAACCCCACCACATCACTGAAATGTTCAATGCGGTTTTGGTAGTTCAGCGCAATGACAAAACCACTTAGTGCAAAGAAAAAATCAACCATCACATAAGCATTGCGGATCAGTGGATTGTCAACCAGCGGGGTGGTGAACCTGAAATGAAACAGAACCACAGCCAAAGCCGCAATACCACGCAAGGATTCCAAAGGTAGATTTTTGTTCACAGATACCCCTCGTCAATGAACTTGTCCTGTTGCTTATGTACGTGCTCCACCGGAACTCTTGTTTAGGCTTCCAAAGAGTTTTTGACGCGGACAAAATCATACCCGATAGGTCTATTTTTACTAATTGCAATAGCCGCGTCGTTACACGACGCTGGGAAAACGATCACTCTACCGTGACACTCTTCGCCAAATTGCGTGGTTTGTCTACGTCATGGCCGCGTAAAACCGCTGCGTGATAAGCTAAAATTTGCAAAGGTACCACGGTGAGCATCGGCTGCAAAGGTTCGGCAATATCAGGCACAGTGAACACCGCATCAGCATACTGGTGGATGTTGTCATCACCTTCTGTGGCAACTGCCAAAATGCGCCCGCCTCGAGCACGGACTTCTTCAATATTGCTAATCACTTTTTCATATTGACTGCCCTTGGTTGCGACAAATACCACGGGCATGCCTTTGTCAATCAAAGCAATCGGACCATGTTTCATCTCCGCTGCGGGCATTCCCTCTGCATGAATGTATGAGATTTCTTTGAGTTTTAAAGCTCCTTCAATGGCCACGGGATAGTTGTAGCCACGCCCTAGAAATAGCCAGTTGTCTCGGTCAATGCATTGTTCAACGCACTTTTTGATATGGTCTGATTGTTCAAGCACACGGCTTACCATGTCCGGCAGAGCTTCAAGTTGCTTGAGATAACTTCTGACCACTTCATCCGAAAGGAAACGGCGTTTACCCAAATACAGCGAGATCAATGTCAGAACAGCCACTTGGCCGACAAAAGCTTTTGTTGATGCCACACCGATTTCAGGGCCGACATGCAGGTACACGCCCGCATCGGTTTCACGGGAAATCGTCGAGCCTACTGAGTTGACCACGCCTAACGAAATTGCCCCTCGGTCTTTGGCTTCATGGAGTGCAGCAAGGGTGTCCGCCGTCTCGCCGGACTGACTGACCGCAATGGCAACCGTTCCTTCTTCAATGATGGGATTACGATAGCGAAACTCACTTGCATACTCACAGCGAGCAGGGATTTTAGCTAAATCTTCAAGTAGATATTCACCAATCATCCCCGCATGGTATGCCGTACCTTGAGCAGAAATGATAAATCGACGTGCGCGAACCAGATCACGCGCAAGGCCGCTTAAGCCCCCAAGCACCACGCGTCCTTCACGGTGATCAATCCTGCCACGCAGACAGTTGCGGATCGCCTCGGGTTGCTCCATGATTTCTTTGAACATGAAGTGCTTGTAACCACCGAGTTCGATTTGTTCGAGATCAAATTCCAGTTTGGTAACTTCCTGAGTCACGCAGACGTTGTCAATGGTGGTTGTGCGAAAGTCCACTGCCCAGGGGCCGCCATCTCCTACTTTGTCTTTTACGCCCGCACAGAGCCGGACGACTTGATAGTCATCAAGTGTGATCACCTGTGAGGTATGGGCGATGATCGCTGATGCGTCGGAAGCGACCACGTAGGCACTGTCTGCAATGCCGACGATTAGCGGGCTGCCTTTGCGTGCTGCGACGATGGTATGTGGTTCATTATCACAAAGAACTGCAATGGCATAAGCGCCTCGGACATCGCGCAGCGCACTTTGCACTGCTTTTTCCAGATCACCGTCATAGAGTTCTGCGATGAGTTTTGCTAAAACTTCGGCGTCGGTTTCGGATTCAAAAACATGTCCCTTGTCTGTGAGATATTTGCGTAATGGGATGTAGTTTTCAATGATGCCGTTGTGGACGATGGCAATGGTGTGTCCGGTTTTTGTCTTGCCGGTGTGCGGATGAGCGTTGGCTTGGGTAGGGCCCCCATGTGTTGCCCAGCGGGTGTGGGCAATGCCTGCATGTCCTTCAAACACGCCGGTGGTCTGGATGAATTCTTCCATGACGCGAACGCGGCCAATGGCCTTGCCGACCTTGATTCCTTGGGGCGTGTTTACAGCAATACCTGACGAGTCATAGCCTCGGTACTCTAGGCGTTTGAGGCCTTCAATTAATAGGGATGATGATTGTTTTGGGCCAACGTATCCGACAATACCACACATAAGCTATTCCTTTGAATGCTTGATAATTTAATTCGTTCGTACCGTGTCTGGAAGCATTATGCAAAATTTTAATGTCGATGCTCGCACTGATAGTTATTTTATCGGTCGAAAAGTCTTTTCAGTCCAATGCGGATCTTCAAACGGACCTTGTAAAACATGATGGGTTAAACAAGTTTCATGGGCGTTGATGTCATTAAAAGTTAGTTCCCAGAATCCTTGGCCGTGAGGGAAATGCGGGTCGGACATCGTGGGCGAACCGTTATTAAGATCGAAAAAACCTTCTTCTCGTGGCCATGCCCATGGGTAGTGTACATGCCCATGGGAAAAAATAATGTTCAGACGTTGAGAAGAACGGCCTAAAATATCGACAAGCTCCTGTTGCTCTTCAAGTAGGTGATTGCGCTTCATATGTGAAAACGCAGGTGGATTCCCAATGGCATAGTGACAGAGCACAATCACATTATGTCCATCAGGCGTGGCATCTAATAAGCGTATCGCAGCGTCAATCTGCTTTTTACCCAAACGTCCGCGTGAGCTGATACAACGAGGCACTGCTGAATCCAATGCCAGAACCGACCATTGATCACTGACCCGGATCATCGCGGGGAATTGAGCGGGCATCGCATTTTGCAGGTATTTACGAGCGAGCTGTCTCCGCGTGGCGGAAAATGTGTAACGGTCATGGTTTCCCGGTACTGCCAAGACGGTGGACACCTGATCCATTAGTGGTTTAAGTAAGCGTAAAGCTTGATCAAATTCACAGGGCAGGGCCGTGGTCGAAAAATCGCCACTCAGTAACAGAAGGTCTGCATTGAGCGTAAGCGCTTTGTCCACAACAGGATTAAGACGATTGGATTTGAAACGGTGTCGGCGGTTTTTCCATAGATTAATTTGGCCAAGGACCCGTTTGCCAAGGAGTTGCCAAGGGGGCACCCAGAGTTGGTAGCTGTGAATATCACCAATCAAAACTGCACGTTTCATGCGAGTATGGTAACAATCTTTTTGATCTGTGTGGGTTGCTAGGGGCGGTTAAAAATATCTTTTAAGCTCTTATGCCCAATACAACTTGTTGCTTTACGGTAAAATAAAATGACACTATGGAGACAAACATACAGACCTTTGAGACACGCTGGTGGCAGCCACTTGAAGATGGGAAAGTGCTATGCACACTTTGCCCTCGTGAATGTCACATTCCTAAAAATTCTCGCGGGTTTTGTTTTGTTCGAGCCAATGTCGAAGGCCAGTTAGTCTTGACGACTTATGGCCGCAGTAGTGGCTTTTGCATTGACCCAATTGAGAAAAAGCCTTTGAACCATTTTTGCCCGTGTCACAAAGGTCATTATGTTCATCCGCAAGGCTTTTA
>JAESSU010000292.1 GCA_016763955.1 Phycisphaeraceae bacterium
CTTATTGCAGGTCCGGGGGTCTCGTTGCCAGGCACGGAATGTATGGCATTGGTGAGCGCAGTCGATATTTTTGCGACCGTAGCAGAACTCGCAAACGTTGAGTTGGATGACCCTTCCGTTTATCCGCACGACCGGGAATTGGACTCGATCAGTTTGGTTCCCTACCTCAACGACCCTGGCATCGCCTCCATGCGGAGGATTAACTATGCCGAGCGGTTTTTCGAAAATACGAAGCAGGGCGCGCAACCGGATTTGAGTCAGTACAACAGGCAACATGTTTGCCAGGAGGACGTGGGGTACGCGAGTACAGACAGTTCAGCCCGATTGATTGTTTGCGGTGGCCCTCCTGTTCATAATACAGGCAATCAATCGAATATTTGGCTAGAAGGCCTAGCCTCGAACGCTGAAGTCTTTTTATTGGCAGGTGGGTTCAAGCCCTCCGCGAATCCGCTCTTTGACGGTCTTGTGACAGTTTCGACGATTAGCTTCAATTCGCTTCAGTTGAGCAGCGGCAAATCGAATCTAAACCTGCCAATGATTTCCGATGGTTTTGGATCTTTGCTGATTCCGGGCTTGATTCATCAGAAAAACTCTCCACAGGATTTCTATCTACAGGCCGCGGTGCAAGACCCGATTTCACTGGAATGGAGTCTGAGCAACGCGCTCTTTGTAAATCAGAGCGATAATGCAAAAGCTCTTAGGACGACGGACGGATTCAAACTAGTTTCCTACGTAAGCAGTGGGCAGGAAGAGTTGTACTTTTTGCCGGACGATTTAGATGAACAGGCTGATTTGCTGGCGACGGGCGTTGCAGGCCTCACGTTGGATCAATCGTTTGCTTATGAGAGGCTTCGGAAAGCGTTGGGTGAATTGCTAGCATCCGAAAACGCAGACCTTGCCGAGCAACACTGAAGCCGCCGTGACGGTTGAGGGGCTTACGGCTGGCGCGTGAATCGCTAAGAGAGGACTTTTAATGAAAGTATTACTGAGCATTGCCGCAGTTCTATCGCTGGTGTCGCCGAAAGCGCCCCAGCTCGTCAACTCGGAAACTTCGCCAAATGTCCTCCTAATCATCGCAGATGATTTGGGGACCGATATGTTGAAGTCGTATGGCATCGGGAAGGATATGCCAAAGACCCCAAACCTGGACGCGCTTGCAAAGCGTTCCGTTCTTTTCCGCAACGCATGGGGGACACCGCTGTGTTCGCCAACTCGTGCTTGTATTCAAACGGGACGACATGGATTCAGGACAGGCATCGGGATAACGGTGAAAGATTCGACAACCTATAACGGACTCGATGCATCGGAGATCATTCTTCCAGAAATGCTCGACGCGGGGACGGGCGAACGATATCGGCACGCTCTCTTCGGAAAGTGGCATTTGAATCACGCTACCCAAGCTGATCTATCGGGGGCGCCAAAAGGGTTGGACGTTGTAAATGTTCAGGGCTATGACCATTTTGAAGGCGTAATTCACAATATCGTAAGTCCTCATTCCTACGTGAACTGGCCAAAGGTAACCAATGGCGTAGAGCGGCGAAGCAACACCTATGCAACAACGGCGACCGTAGATGATTTCTTGAGCTGGGAATCAAAGTCCGACGCTCCTTACTTTGTAGTACTGTCGTTCAACGCGCCGCATGCTCCCTTCCACGAGCCTCCCAAGGCTTTGTATAGCTCGAGAATAAACACATCGAACCTGCCCAAAGAGAATCCACGCCCATATTACAAAGCGATGGTCGAGGCGTTGGATTTTGAGCTCGGACGGCTGTTCGTTAGCCTGGGAGCATCTATCGACAACACGATGATCATCTTCATGAGCGACAACGGCGTTCCCTCGGTCGTTGTTCGGAAAGACCCGAATAGGGTGCTAGGAGATGATCATTGCAAGGGCTCTGCTTATGAAGGCGGCGTCAACATTCCTCTGATGATTTCAGGGCCGCGAGTGACCGTACCGGGCTCGGATTGCAGCGCTTTGGTTCATGCTGTCGATATTTTCGCAACGGTTGCTGAACTCGCTGGTGTTGACCTGAAAGATCCGGAGGTTTTTCCGTCAAAGCGGATACTCGACTCGAAAAGTATGGTCCCTTTTCTTGAGGAGCCTAATCGGCAATCCAGCAGGCAATTCAATTACACCGAAAAGTTCTTCGCGAACACTTTGTCCGGAGCTCAAATTGTTCAATCCCAACTTGCTGAGCCGCCGCTTTGTCAGCCCGTAGTCGAGTTGCCTGATTACGAATCGGACCTCGAACTGACTATGTGTGGCCAGGCACTCGTCGATTACACCGACAACCAAACGAGCCTCCGGTTAGATGGAGCGCCCCCTAATTCGAAAGCGTTTTTATTGGTTGGGGCTACAAGCCCCAGGTGAACTCTCGGTTTGGCGACCGTGTGACGGTTTCGGCCAAGACGATGGCTAAACTTGATACCGCTAATGGGAAGTTGAAGCTGAGAAGTCCCTTCCTTACGGATGAACGGGGAATGCTTGAGTTACCCGGGATCGTTCATCAACGAAACAATCCTTCCGATCTCTACTATCAATTCGCTGTTCGCGATAGTGAAGCCAATACGTGGCTCATCTCAAATGCAATTAGGGCTATTCAGGTAGTAAACGTAAAGGGGATAGTGAGTGCGCAGGGCTATAAGTTGATTGCCTACGTGAGCGGTGGTTCTTCGGAGCTTTATCACTTGCCATCAGACCCACGGGAGAGGACCAATTTACTCGCCGATGGTCGAGATTCTCTTTCCGACGCTGAGCGTGAAGCGCTCGATATCCTGCGCAACGAGATTGACAATCGATTGAACTCTGTTCGGTAGAACAATGGGGGTCTCCTGCACCTTTAGTTGAAGCCCGACGGATGAGCAAAGGCTGACGTAACCTCGACGCCGCCGCAACACAGGTAGATCATCGAGATTGGCGCGCCCTCGTTGTGTAGCATCGATGTTCGAAGCCTCGTCCCAGCAAACCAGCGCTTTAGGCCCCTCTCTCTGTGTGCCGACTCCAACAGCTTTTCGCTGCAC
>JAESSU010000293.1 GCA_016763955.1 Phycisphaeraceae bacterium
CAACAGATATTGCCCAACCAATCACCGCGGCCCAGAACATTGGCTGCTGTGTCAAAGGAGCGGTCTCTTCATCCAATTCCACGATGTTATTAACTTCTGCGTCTTGTACATCGACGCTGGCATTTTCTAATTCTGCAAGTGATGTCAGATCGAATTTACGTCTTGCCTGCATGGGGGTATCGCCCCGAGCCAGTGCGGTGAGATCTTGCAGTAGGTCGCTAGTGGAGTTGTATCGGTGCTCACGATCCTTGGCCATGCAGACTTCGATGATTTCGCCGATGCCTGCCGTGAGTGATGGGTTAAGGTGATCTGCGGGTATGACTTCTTCTTTAAGATGTTTGTGCATGACTGCGGATGGATTAGGTCCATCAAAGGGTACACGGCCGGTGACCATATGATAGAAGGTACATCCTAGTGAATAGATATCTGCACGGAAGTCGATATCCATCTTGCCTCGGATTTGTTCAGGCGAGATGTAGTAAGGCGTGCCAAACGCTTTGCCTTGTTCAGCTTCTGCTGCTTCACGATCTGAAACGGCGCGAGCCAGTCCCATGTCCGCGAGTTTAGCTGTGCCATCTTCGCCGTTGATCATGATATTTTTGGGCTTCACGTCACGGTGAATAAAACCTGCTTGATGAGCATGTTCCAGTGCTAGGGCCGTTTCAATGACGATTTTCAGTGCCGTATCTTCGGGATACTTTCCCATTTTGACAATATCATCATAGACGGTGTGACCTTTGACATACTCCATCACGAAGTAGTGGTACTCACCAGCCTGTCCCACGTCGATCGCCTGGACAATATGAGGATGATTGAGTTTGGCAGCTGCTTTACCTTCTTGATAGAAGCGTTCAACAAACTGTAGATTATTGGTAAATTTTTGTGGCAGAATTTTGATCGCAACCAAACGATCCAGTGAAAGCTGACGAGCTTTATACACCGTAGCCATAGCACCAGCACCTAGCCGCTCAATAATTTGATAGCCGGGGATCTGCTGTGATGATTTAGATTCCTCGATTTCGGGACGTAACCGCTCAAGCTGCCTCTTAGTCACCAGTCCTTTGGTCAGCAATAAACTGGCCAAACTTCGTTGGTTAGGATCGCTTTTGCCGCTTTGTTCCCGTCGGAGTTTTAGACACTTATTAACATCTTCTGAAGTGCATAACCCTTGTTCGACCACAAGTCGTCCGACAATGGAATCTTGATTGGATTTTAAACCCTCTGACATCGATGTTCCGTGATATGTTCAAGTACGAAACGAAATAGACAGCCTCTGTAGTTGAGGCCTGACACAAAGGACGTTACATCAAAATCGCATACAAAATTAAACGATGTTCCACGTAACGACTTTTAACTTTATACCCGCTGTTTGGCCGCAAGTCCAGCCTTTGCGTCAAACAAAAGGCTTAACCCTACATGCATCACCTGACAAAACCTCAGGATCAGGCGCCTCCCACCTTATTAAGATCGCTAGGCTCTTTCCTATCAACCGTCACAGCAAAGCGAATTCGTTAGACCGCAACAATGCGATCCGTTAGACAGTGATTTGGGATATAAAGAACTCAATCTTGTCTTACACAAGCATTTTTAGTCAAAACCCATTACAATAATGTAGACCGTAAATATGTCCGCCCTACCCACTTCTAGTACCTGCCTAAGGGAAGTGAAATAACAGAACCTGACTTGGAAAGCTGTTCGATGCTGTTAGTTGCACCAGTCGATCAGGCCATTCGCCAACAATTAATTGACGAATTAGGCCATGTAGAATCTCTCTTCGCCCAGGAGCTCCAATGCCCTCTGGAATGTGTCAATCGTCTTGTTGCGCACATTGAACGCTACCGAGGCAAACGCCTGCGCCCCTTGCTCGTACTCGTAGCAGGCATCGCCAGCAGTCCCGACACCGCAAGCCTCACCCAGTCACACCGAATTTTAGCCACCGTCACCGAGATGGTTCATATGGCCACATTGGTCCATGATGACATCCTTGACGAAGCAGATGTTCGACGTGGAGGCCCAACCGTCAATACCCTCCGGGGCAATGAAACGGCTGTGATGCTTGGCGACTACATGATCAGCCATGCTTATCATTTGTGTTCGAGTATTGACGACCCGCAAATCGCTCGCATCATCGCACACACCACCAACGTGGTTTGCGAAGGTGAACTCTTGCAACTTGCTAACCGCGAAAACTGGGAACTTAAAGAAGAAGTTTACTATCAGATCATCGACCGCAAAACCGCAAGTCTCTGTGGCACGTGCTGTAAAATCGCGGGCCTACTCAACAAACAAACACCCCAAGTCCTAGACGCACTGGACACCTATGGCCGGAACTTGGGGGTCGCGTTCCAAATCATCGATGACCTGTTGGACCTTACCGGCGATCAAAACACCGTGGGCAAATCCACCGGGCGAGACCTTACCAAAGGCAAACTCACCCTCCCACTGATCCACTATCGACTTAATGCCCCTGAACCTCAGCGACTGGCATTCATCGATCTACTTAGCCAACAAGCCAAAAACAACGACACACAAATCAGTGACCAAATCCGTCAAATCGTCACCGATTTTGGCAGCGTTAATTTCGCATCAGAGCGTGCAGCACAACTCATCAAAGAAGCACAACAAGGCTTGCTGATCCTCCCGGATTCCCCTGCACGTACACTCCTGCATGAAATGGCAGGCGCGGTACTCACTAGGCAATTTTAAGCCCGCTTCAAGCCGTTTGATTGCTCACACTGTTGATTCAACTAAATATTGTTCGCACAATTATTCGATTATTTAACGAAGATTGTCCGATAAAACCAGTCTAGCGAAGTGATCAACTACCTCCGAGTTGTTTTCACTGATCCGGGGCCAAATAACTGCCGATGTTAGTGTAGGCAACAAGTTACAACTCGTCCGTTGGCATTGTCCTTCCCCCCCAAAAACCGATCCGACTTAACAATCAACGTATCAGACACCCAGGAACTGCCCTGCATCAAAAAACAAGGCCCAGCCTGAAAAAATCGATCCCAAAAAACATTCATTGACCTAGACATGGTCTGAGACATAAAATGTTAGGTTTGGCACAGAGCCACAAAAAGATAACTACAGACTCATGAGTACAAACGATAAACAACGCATTCTGGCAATAGACACCCCGCCGACACCGGTTAACGACTTTCAGGTGCAGGCTCTTGCTGCCGGCGAAGATGCCATGGCCTTAATCCGTAGCGGGCAATTCGACTCGGTTTTGACCAACTGCAACGCCTTTGAAGCCATCGAAAGAAATCTCGTACAAGAACAAGCCAACTTGGTTCTTAACACCATTGGCGAAGGTGTCTTGGTTGTCAATCAATCAGGCCACTGTGACTGGTCTAACAAACGCATGCAGGCCTATCCCCCTCAAGCCATGGAACAAGTTCTGCAAATTTGCTCACGTGCGGTTGAGATTTTTAGCACACTAGGCACGCAATGCTACGACAACAACACAGTGCCTTCCAAAAAATTCTCATTCCCCGTTGACCAAGATCAACATTTCGAATTAATCGCATCGCCTGTGATCGAACCCGACAAGCAAATCACCCAAGTTGTCGCGGTCGTCTGGGATGCGACGCGCTCAAAGCGAATGGAACAGAAGATCAACGCGATTGAAACCGCTGGCAGGGAACTGGCAAAGCTCGAATCCGAGCGAATCGCCAAGCTCTCACCTTCTCAACGATTAGATCTATTGCGTGACAAGATCATCAAAACTTCCAAAGAACTGTTGGACTTTGATCACTTTAATATTCGCGTGGTCGATGAACGGGACAAGAAGCTAGACATCGTTATCGATGAGGGCCTACCTCCTGAAGCATTAGAAATTGATCTCTATGCCCAACCTGAAGGCAACGGTATCTCCGGCTATGTGGCCGCCACTGGCCGAAGCTACATCTGCCACGACACAGAAAAAGACCCTCGTTACATCTTGGGGATCAAGCACTGTAAAAGTTCACTGACGGTTCCTTTGCGTTTGCACGACAAGATCATTGGCGTGTTCAATGTGGAATCCGATACCGTGGGGGTGTTCCAAGAAGACGACCGTCAGTTTGCGGAGATTTTTGGCCAATATGTGGCCATGG
>JAESSU010000025.1 GCA_016763955.1 Phycisphaeraceae bacterium
ATTCTGCTCCACTTCATCAGCCTGTGCCTTCAACGGGTCAACACGATATTTCCAAAGTGCGCGAACGTGAAAATCAAATTCAACGCCAACGTCAAAATGCGCAACGTCAACGCGATCTGCAAAAACAAAATAAAGCTCAGCAACTAGGGCGCAATATTCCAACGGTGTCCCACGATAAACATGGCGATGTTCAACAGGTTCACCGCCATGTGGATGATGTCGAAAAAGTCCTCGTCCAACCCATGCGAACCAAAACCATCTCCGCGTTAGGTGGACTCACCATCGACCGCAAAACAATGCGCCAAGCCGTGATCCTAAAAGAAATCTTCGAGCCCCCCCTTGCACTGCGTCAAGTTCGACTCTAGTGTTTGCTCATGACCGAACCCTTAGACAAAATTCACATCACCGTGGGCAACATCACCCAACTTAGTGTCGATGCCATTGTCAATGCTGCTAACGAATCATTACTCGGTGGCGGCGGAGTGGATAACGCAATCCACATTGCAGCAGGGCCAAAGCTCCTTGAATTTAACAAAACACTAGGCGGCTGCCCCACCGGTTTAGCAAAGATCAGTCCCGCATTTGAGCTTGAAAGACAAGGCATCTCCCACATCATTCACACCGTGGGCCCCGTCTGGCATGGTGATGAAACCGCAAGTCTTGCCAACACCCATGAAGATGTTTTACTCGCTTCGTGCTATCACCAAACTCTAACGATTGCCCAGCAGCACAAGATCAAAACGCTAGCCTTTCCTGCCATTAGCACCGGCATGTATCACTTTCCTAAAGACCGTGCAGCTAAAATTGCATTTGGTCACGTGCTGGATTTTCTAACTCATCATGACTATCCGCATGAGGTGACATTCTGTTGTTTTAATCAAGAAGACGCAGCGGTCTATCAAGAGATCATCGACACGCGGATGCAATGGATGTACAACCGTAAACGCATCTGCCCCGCATAGATTAGTTTGGTTAAAGCAAGTCACCCGCGATAATCTGCTTTCGCAGCTTCCGGCGGCTTTTGTTTTGATCATGTGAGATTATTGGCACAAAAAAAAAACTCGGGAAGTCGCATCTGCGAATTCCCGAGGGGTTTAATTAACGATTTATACCCATCGCGTATATTTGTACGCGTCGGACGGTTCATAAGACTTTGTCACGTTTGTGTTCGCGATGTAAGTCACGCATAAGTTTTAATCGTGAATGGTATAACTTTTAACAGACCTGTTTTTACCAAGCTTTACCATCTTTCTGGGTGCCACAGATGGCAACTTCCATTCCCATCGCACGGGCCATAGCTGCTTTGGTGAGCATCGCTTGGTCTGCTGCTTTGTTGTCCTTGGCATACACACATTGGATGTGGTTTGATTTATGACGGGCCATCATCTGTTCGCGTGTCACACCATAGGTCACTGCGTGCATGATCGGCCATTGCACGGTGGTTTCATCCCAGCGACGTTGCGTTTCTGCTTGTGGGAGTTTGATCACTTGTGCGCGACCAAGGTCCATGCAGAGTTTGCCGCCGGGGACAGAGCCATCGACCCACACACGCGACCATATCATCTCGCCGACCTTGGCAATGCCACGTAATGTTGAACCGCCTAGACGGAAGTACATGCCCGGTTGGCGCAAGCCCTCAGAGCCCTTCCAGCCGCCGATGTGATGAGCTGGTGGTGCGCTGCCGGAGATCAGGAAGACCCAGACATAATCGTCGGTGGTGCCGCTTTGATCCCAGTCGCCCCATCGCAGGTCATGGAGCGTATTTTCGACGGGTTGCTTAAGTTCTTTGTGAACTCGGTAGGTCATCAGACCATCGATCCCTGCACATTCATCGACTTCGTTAAAGTGAGGGATAGGCTGTCCCTTGTACAAAACACGCTTACCATCACGACTCAGTACCGGAGGACGGTCGGTATTGTTGAGCGTGCCTTCAACCAAGTCTGATGCGGGCAGCAGGTCTTTGAGGCCTTGCTGATATTGAATCCCAATGGTGTGACAGCCAAAGTCATCTGCGATGCGTACTGCGGCAATATACATTTTGCACTGAAGCAGAATTTGGTTTTTCGTCAGTTCGGTTTTTTCGTTCTTACCTAGGTGAAAGGTCATGCCTTTTTTGATGTACCAGTCGTACACTTCTTTTGCTTGTTTATTAGTGACCTGCGTGGTCTCGTAGTACAAAGCAGACTGGCTTAAACGTTCCTTGAACACACCGGTGGGGTTCATTAGATGGTCCGGGATAATGCCGTTGAACATCCCCATGCAGCCTTCATCGAACACGCCGAGGATCGCTTTGTTCTTACTCATATCTGCTGCGAGTTTTTCGCCTATCTTCTGACAGATGCCTGGGACTTTAACGTCTTTGAACTTGCTGACATGTTTTGTTGCATGGGAGCATTTACCGGTTTTGAGCCATTTTTCAAGACGGGTTAGAAAATACTTGTCGGTAAAATCATCTGACCAAAGTGTCGAATACTTGATCCCTGCTTTGGTCATTGAGCCGTTGAGATTAAGCATGCCCACGAGTCCGGGCCATGTCCCTGACCAGTTTGCGACGGTGAGGATTGGGCCCTTATGAGTCAACAAGCCGGGGAGCAGATGATGGGAGTACTGCCAGACGGCTTCAGCAATGATGAGTGGCGCGGTGGGATCAATTTTTGAAAAGACTGCCATGCCTTCTTTTTGTGACTGGATAAAGCCGTGCTTCTGATCGGCTTTGTAGGGATGAGCACGCTTGATACTGTAGCCGGCTTTTTTGACCGCTTGGGTGAGGGTGAGTTCCATTTCCTTTTGTGCTTCCCAGCAATTTTGATTTGCTGTGATACGTAGGTCGCCGTTGACCAATAGCTGGATTGTTTGGTTTGTCGCCATGTTGTTATTCCTTTGAGAAATTTTGCGTGTATTAAATTGTGATCAAAATGGGATATGAAAATCAAACTTGCAGCAGAAAGCTGTAAGTCATCGTTGCGTGAGAAACGCGAACTTAGCAAATGGGAGGACTTGGGCGATTCGTGCGAATCATCCCCTTGGCCTGTTGAGCCTGACGTCCAAAGACATTAGATAGATGTAAATGCTCGTTCATTAAGAATGATCATGATAACCGAGCCGATGCCCAATGCAATGGGAATTCTTTGGTAAATCACGATTTTTACCCGTGGACTTTGTATCCAATACCGCACCCGCACGTCTCACTTATGTGGGAATGAGATTCATCTTTTAAGTTTCACGAACCACACAAACTACGAAAATTCACTTTCAATTGCTTACTCACGTCTTTTTTTACCGCATGCTATTTTGTCTTCAACAAGCGTATCCGTCATAATGCCCCGCGTGAATCAAACCGCCCCCCCTACCGTTGAAACCAAACCCGTCCCCGCATGGGCAATCCATCGCAGACTCTATGACTGGGTGCTATCGTTTGCGCATCACAAACATTCAACCACGGCTCTGTTTATTCTCAGCTTTATCGAATCAAGTTTTTTCCTAATCCCACCGGATGTGCTCCTCGCGCCCCTGTGTATGGGCAATCGAAAAAAGTCCATGTGGTTTGCAGCCGTCTGCACCGTCGGCAGTGTGCTGGGCGCGTTTCTTGGTTACTACATCGGTTATGCACTGATTGATTATGCTTTGATGATCCCTAGCATCACCCAAGAAAAAATCGACTGGCTTGCAGGTGAATTTGAACACCGAGGCAGTTGGTATGTCTTTATTGCAGCCCTAACCCCCATCCCCTTTAAGCTACTAACCATCACCGCCGGTTTTGCAAAGATGAACCTCGTGATCTTCACACTAGCTTGCCTCATCGGACGAGCTAGCAGATTCTTCCTCGTCGCAGGCATCTTCCAATGGATTGGCCCCAAAGCAAAACCACTGATCGATCGCTACTTCAACTTATTGTGTATCGTCTTCATTGTATTGTTAGTCGGCGGTTTTGCTCTCATAAAATGGATCCATTGACATGAACGTACTCGTTACAGGCGGCGCAGGTTACATCGGCTCACACTGTGTTAAACAACTTAAAGAAAATGGCGACCACGTCGTCGTTCTAGACAATCTCTATCGCGGTCATATCCAAGCCGTCCCCAACAATGTGCAACTCGAACAAATCGACCTGCGCGATACCGATGCCGTGACCAAAGTGCTCGAAAAACATAACATCCAAGCGATCTACCACTTTGCTGCACTAGCCTACGTCGGCGAGTCCGTCGGTGATCCGCTAATGTACTACGACAACAACACCGCAGGCACCATCAGCCTGCTCATGGCAATGAAACAAGTCGGTGTCAATCGCCTAGTCTTTAGCTCAACGTGCGCGACCTACGGCCAACCCGAATCAATGCCCATCGTCGAAACCATGCCTCAAGATCCAATCAATCCCTATGGCAGAAGTAAACTCCTCGTCGAATATATCCTCAAAGACTATGCCACAAGCAATCCAAAATTCGCCTTCACCGCATTACGATACTTCAACGTCGCAGGTTCAGCAGCAGACGGGAGCATCGGTGAAGATCACGAACCTGAAACCCACATCATCCCCGTGATCCTTAACACCGTCCTAGGGATCAACGACAAAGTCACCGTCTTTGGCACAGACTATCCCACCGAAGATGGCACCTGCGTGCGAGACTATATCCATGTCGAAGATTTGATTGCTGCCCATATGCTCTGCATGAGTAAACTTGAAGATGGCCAACAAAACTTCTTTAACCTAGGCATCGGTAACGGCTACTCCGTGAAGCAAGTCATCGATGCTTGCAAACGCGTCACCGGCGCGGACATCCCCGTTGAATATGGCCCGCGTCGAGCAGGCGACCCTGCCCAGCTATACTCCAATGCAAGCAAACTCCGCAATGCCACCGGCTGGGAACCCCAATACACCGACATCGACAAAATCGTCGCAACCGCATGGAAATGGTACAAAAACCACCCCGGCGGCTATAGCGAAAAATGATCCGATAAGTCATTTTTAAAACATCAAAAAGTTTATGATTTTCCTGCTTTTTTACCTCAAATAAGCCTAATTAAACTTCAATCTCTCATTCACACGCTGCCCCCCCCCTTATTTTGATAAAAAATTATTTATCAACAATCCTTGACTTAGTTCTTAAACCGGCAATAATCATTAATGTAAACCGTTTATATTAGTGCGACATGGTTTTGGCTCATTCAGTGAGTCGCTTAAACCTGTTCTTTTTTGATAGGACTTGAAAATGGCATCTGTCCGTGAAATAGCACGTCTAACGAATGTATCACCCTCCACGGTTTCCAAGGTCATCAACGGGCGCCCAGGAGTCAACGCGAACACGGCTAAGACCGTTCGTCGGGCATTAGAAAGCACCAATTACCAGCCGGCATTTAAAGCGATTGACTGGAATCGGTTCTTGGTAGTAACCCCTAATTACCCCGCTATTTTCACGAAAAACACTTATGTTTCGACCATACTAGCGGGCATTGCTGAGCAAGCATCTGAGATGGGAACTGCCATTTCAGTCAAAAAATTACCCCGCAACATCAATACGGTCACTGATATGAAGCACATGCTTCTACAAGATGGTAGTGCCGGGATCATTTTGCTTGCCTTGCGAGATGGCCATCAGTTTGCGGATTTATTGGGTGTCGAAAATTTGCCGCATGTGATCGTTGGGGAAACCGTTCACCAACATAAGGTCAACCAAATTGTTCTCGACGATGCGCAGTCCGCTACGCGTGCAATGACCTTTCTCATTGAGCAAGGACATCAACGGATTGGCGTGATTCTAGGTCATCACAGCGAAATCGGGCATCTGCAACGACTCAATGCCTGCAAACAGACGATGCAAAAAATGCTCGGCGACAAGGGCAAACTACATGACGTTGCTTGCTTGAGCCCCGACATGACTCATGGCCAGCAGGTGATTAACGAACTGTTTGATTGTCCTAAGCCCCCCACTGCCATCTTCTGTTTCGACCACGCAACGGCTGTGAACATTCTTAACGAAGCGAATCATCGAGGCATTAAAATTCCCCAGCAGTTGTCCCTGATCAGTTATGTGAATGACGGGACTGTGATCATGCTTGATAAGCAGCTGACTTCGCTATGGGTTCCGACTCACGAAATGGGACGACAAGCAGTCTGCATGTTGCAAAAGCAGCTTGACGACAACGCTGCCAAACAAGCTTCCGCGAGGAATTCCGGGGCTTCCGGGGAGGGGGCAGCCAAGAACCCGTCAAGGCATCAAACCACTCTAATGCTCCCAAGTCGTTGGACTTTAGGTGCGACAACAGCACCGCCTGCACCTGCACCTAGCATTGCAACGCCCTCCATCATGCAAGAGACCACGACACCATGATAAATAAACACAGAACATCTATTTCAACGTAATATTAATACCGCGCCCTCTGCCTCAGCTTACAAAAGGACCCACCATGACACTTCGCAAAAACGCTTTTACGCTCATCGAACTTTTAGTGGTGATCTCAATCATTAGTCTTTTGATCGCCATCTTGCTGCCCGCTTTGGGTAAGGCCAGAGAGTCAGCCAACTCGGTCAAATGTCTCGCCAACTACCGGCAGCTAGGTGTTTCTTTTCATGCCTATGCAGCAGACTACAACGACACCCTGCCACCATCGCGTGATGGCCTTTCACTTAGCCCCCCAAGCGGTGGTGATGAATGGAACTGGAACTGGATCACCAAAATGAAGGCTTATGTCAATAAGTCGCCAGACATCCTGACCTGTCCCACGGGCCACAACCGCAACGAAACACTCACGCCTGTTCTGGGAGCTGGCAATGGATGGCTTAACGGGCTTAATTACCGATATAACAACTACTTCGGCAGTTGGGGGACTAATACGGCATGGCAATACCCCGCCAAGCCGAAAATGCGACCACGCAGAATTTCATTTTTCACCCATGCCGCCAAAGTAGTTGCTTTGGTGGATGCCGATTATATAAATAATCCGCCTCCAAATAACTATCCGAGATTTGCAAGCGCTTATCTGACTCCCGCATGGCTACCAGGTAATGGCGACGAAATCTCTGTTGACCGTCACACCAAAGGTGAAAACTATCTGTTTGTAGACGGCCACGCGGCCCGTGATGTCGCAGCAGATATGAAACGCGCTCAGTTCCGATTGGACGTCGATGAAAACAATGTCGCCAACGCAGCGGGCATAAGTGCCTATTACAAAGACTAATACGAGACCAGCGAGATCGATTCAAGAAGCCAAAAGGATCAACCATGACACTTCGCAAAAACGCATTTACGCTCATCGAACTTTTAGTGGTGATCTCGATCATCAGTCTTTTGATCGCCATCTTGCTGCCCGCTTTGGGCAAAGCCCGCGAATCAGCCAACTCGGTTAAATGTTTAGCCAACTACCGGCAGCTGGGCGTTTCTTTTCATGCTTATGCAGCAGACTACAACGACACCCTGCCGCCCTCGCGGGATGGTCTTTCGAATCCTCCCGGTGATGAATGGAATAGGAACTGGATGACCAAACTCAAGGCTTATGTCAATAAGTCACCAGACATCTTGACCTGTCCCACAGGCTTTAACCGCAACGAAACGAAAACAACTGTCTTGGGCGGTGGCAATGGATGGCTGCATGGGGTTAACTATCGTTACAACATGTACTTCGGGACCTGGGGAGCGGGTGCTTGGCAATGGCCTGCCCAAGCAAAATTTCGGCCAAAGAAAATTTCATTTTTCACCCATGCCGCCAAAGTCGTTGCGCTAGCGGATGCTGATCTCACCAGTGGTTGGCCCAGGTTTGCTGGTAATTACCTAATCGAAGTCTCAGTTGACCGTCACACCAGAGGTGAAAACTATCTGTTTGTCGATGGCCACGCAGCCCGCGATGTCGTACGAGATATGAAACGAGCTCAGTTCCGAATGGATGTCGATGAAAACAATGCCGTAACTGGCATCAGTGCCTATTACAAGGACTAATTAAAAGCCTCGCCCTCTGACTCCAGCTTTCGAAAGGACCCACCATGACACTTCGCAAAAACGCTTTTACGCTGATCGAACTTTTAGTAGTGATCTCAATCATTAGTCTTTTGATCGCTATCTTGCTGCCCGCTTTGGGGAAAGCCCGTGAATCAGCCAACTCGGTTAAATGTCTCGCCAACTATCGGCAGCTAGGTGTTTCTCTGCATGCTTATGCAGGGGACTACAACGACACCCTGCCGCCGGATCGTGATGGCCTTTCGAATCCTCCCGGTGATGAATGGACCAACAACTGGATGACTAAAATAAAGGCTTATGTCAATAAGTCGCCAGACATCCTGACCTGTCCCACAGGCTTTAACCGCAACGAAACGAAAACAACTGTCCTAGGCGGTGGCAACGGATGGCTCAACGGCATTAACTATCGATACAATATGTATTTCGGCACCTGGGGGATTGGAGCAGGGACTGCTTGGCAATGGCCTGCCAAAGCAAAATTTCGGCCAAAGAAAATTTCATTTTTCACCCATGCCGCCAAAGTGGTTGCCATGGTCGATGGTGATTTTGTGCAGAACCCTCCTTTACCGCTAGGTAACTTCCCGAGGTTTGGCAATAATTATATCGCTCCTGCGTGGCTGCCAACAAATCCTCCCGAAATCTCTGTTAACCGTCACACAAGAGGTGAGAATTACCTGTTTATCGACGGACACGCGGCCCGCGATGTCGCAGCAGATATGAAACGAGCTCAGTTCCGAATGGATGTCGATGAAAACAATGCCGTAACTGGCATCAGTGCCTATTACAAGGACTAAAGATAAGCCCGATGGAGTCAACAAATAAATCTGCAATCGATCTTTACGGTGATTGATTGCAGATTTATTTTACCTGACAATTTAAACATGTTGTCCTTATAATGCAGTTGTCCCCCTACCAATACGTGAACCCAAAATCATTAAATCAAGGACTCAAAATGCCCCGAACGCTAATCGCTATCACACTTTTGCTTGCACTGACATTACCTGTAGCAGCCCAATCCTTAGTCAGTGTCCCCCTAGATAGCCAAGAGATTACCTTCAAAGGTGCTCGGTACATTGAATATGGAAAACCTTACGCATCGCCCTCAGAGCAAACCGGCCCCCAGTTCGTCATGCCCTTGCGGTTTAGTCAGCCTGTTTTGAAAACGCCAATAAAAGTTTCTCGATTCAATAGCCAAACCGCTCAGTGGTCTGCTGGCATTGAATTACATCTAGTGACCGACAGCACAAACATCGTTATCGCATTCAAAATTCAGCCCGCAAGGCGAGGTCGGCCTGGGATTTGTCAGGTGTATCAAGATAACCGTCTACTTAAAGACTATCCCATCAAATCTGCCAAAAAGAATAAAAACGCACAGATTCACATCAAGTCCGCTGATGACAAAAAACACCACTACCGCATCATGCTCCCCGCGACGATGGCACTACAAATCACCAGCCTGCAAATCGACAAGGGCAGCAAACTAGACAAAGTAAGCTTGCCTTCAAAACCAATTTACGTCGCCATGGGCGACAGCATCACTCATGGCAGTGCAGGCATCGACGGCATCACCACCAAGTCCTTCGCCTATCTGCTGGCAACTAAATTAAACTATGACCTCTACAACCTAGGCATCGGCGGCGGTCGTGTCTCACCGATGCTCGGAACCATGCTCAAGGACTGGAAGAAAATCGACTTGATCACGCTCCTAATTGGCTACAACGACCTTTCATGGGCTGGCGTGCCAGTGGCAAACTACCAAAAATACTATCTAGACCTCCTAACAGAGATCCGAAAAAGTCATCCCAACACGCCGCTTTTCTGTCTGACACTGACTTTTACCAAGCTAAAAAAATCACCCAAGACCGGCATCACGCCTGAAGAATACCGCAATGTCGTTCGATCACTGGTCAAAACATTTCAACAACAAGGTGACAAGAACATTCATCTCGTCGAGGGAGAACCTCTCACCGATATCAGTGGCCTAAACGACCCGGTCCATTTCAATACCAAAGGCAATCAAGATGTTGCCAAACGACTTGGTGAAATTATTACGACTCAATTGGCTCAATAAAATCATTGATGTTTCAAAACTAATTTTTCGCTTCAAGAAAGAAATACTTAGATGAAAACCTATCGCCCCTCCCTCAAACAGGTGTGCAATCTATTGTTGTCGCTTACCTTGTTTTGCAGTTCCAGCGTTGCATTTGCTGACCAGAAAACGCCCGCTACCGATCTGGATCAAGGGTGGGTCTCTTCACTGCAATACGCACCGGACACAGGTTTCATCTACTCACTGGGCAACATGCGAGATGGCAAAAGTATTCAAGTTTTCCACGGCGTTAAATCAAGCTCTCGCAAAGTCATCACACAAGGTAAAAAACACAAGATCAAAGCATCATGGTTCACAAAATCAACCCAGCAGCAGAAAAAATACAACTATCAATTTAAAGACATCTATACGGGAACCACTCTTCTTTCCCAAAAAAACACATGGGAGTTCACCGTCAAACGAAAGATCACCGCGATTGAGAACATGAAACTCGAATGGTGGGACAATTATCTCAACAGCCATCTCATCGCAGGCCGATCTTTCACCGGCAACCGCAGCAGTGAGCCCATCATCATCAGTAAAGACGATTTACCCGTAGGCAAAATGTTTGAAGCAGCAGGTAAAGGAAAAACGTTTAAGAAAATGAGTTTCGATTCTGCGATTGGACGAATCGACCTGACCTTCAATGTCCGCATGGGACTCGTCGATCATCGTAAAGCACCATGGCGCGGGCACGATGACTCGCATCTACTTTATCGTTCGTTTAATCTCAAAAAAGGCCAGTCCATTGATTTAAGTGTCCATGTCAAAATCACACCTGACTTTGACAAATTAAAGCAGTATCAGCCCATCGCCTCGGGAAAAGATATTTATACACCTAAAAGTCCAATTGCCTCACGCCACGTCATCATGCCCGCCCCCAAACAAATCACATGGAAAAAAGAACGTTTTCATCTGGGTCTCAAAGCCAACCTTTTTCATCATCTGCAAAGCGACAAAATTGCCACGCAAGCCAAAAGCTTTTTTGCAGATATTTTTCAAATTAACCTTCAGGAAAAGACCCTCGACAAACAATGGAAAAACTGTCTGGTTCTTAGCAACTCAAAGCTTCCCAAAACGTTTAAGAACGAACTAAAACAGTTACAAAAAAAAGTCGCCACACTCACCCCCCCCGGAAGTTATGCTTTGCAGATCACCGGTGATGCGATCCTCATTGCAGGGAAAACCGAACAAGGCGTATGGAACGGCTTGATGACGTTGTTTCAACTTTCAAGACATCAGGTTTCCACCGATGGCATTGATTATGACCAAGTCGCCATTGCGGACTATCCGGACTTTGATCATCGGGGCTTTTATGTTCGGATCATGTCTGATTTGGATGTCGCCTGGAGTCGTCACTACGTCGCTGCCATGGCCGAGCTTAAATACAATCAAGCAATCTTGCATTTTGCAAGAGGCCTAGGCGTTCGCTTCAATGCCCAACTAGGCTGTTATGACGCGAGCAAGCCCAGTTTGTCCGTAGACGAGTTTGCTGCATTTGTCCGTTACATTCAAAGCTTCAACATGCAGGTCGTCCCACTGTGGGCAGCAGGCAAGACGATGCTCCCAGAGAAACATTTTGAGCAATATCCCAAACTCGCAAACCTCACCATCAAAAAAGGGAACAATTGGGATATTTCTTTAGAAGAAACCTTTGCTTACCATAAGAGTATTCTAGATGAAATTATTAAAGTCACCGGAGTGAAAACGATTCACCTGGGCATCGACGAGATTTACCATTTTGCACTTGATTGTCGTAACAACACCGGCAACGGAGGCCTGATCCTTGCCAATTACATCAACAAATTCACCGACTACTATGCACCGCAAGGCATACGCACAGTCATCTATCACGACATGCTCGTCAGTCACAAAGAAGTCAGTATGGACCATGGCTATTTTGCAGCCAACGCTCACGAAGGATCAGAAAAAGCCCTTGATTTACTGCGTAATCGTGACATGCTGACAATTGAAAACTGGTCCTACAGCGAAAACAAAATCTATTCAGAATTCGATCATTTTGTAGCCAAAGGCTTTAATGTATACGGCTCATGCTGGTATCGCTACGAAAACATCATCGGACTTAGCGCCCATACCAAAGGACGTTCAAACACCTTTGCAAGCACGTACTGGTCTCAACCCAGTAACAACCCCAAACGCGGTTGGGACCCCCGCGGAAACATGGCGATTAACGGACCTTTTAAAACCTATAAATTTTTACCCGCTATCGGGCTGGCTGGCGAGGTCGCGTGGAACGCAGGCAACCGAAATCTGCCATACAACTTTTTAGAAGAAACGCTAAGGCTCTTTAGTCAGCGTAAAGGACTTGTACTGGATGACAAAAAATGTGTTTTAGTCGATCTATCCCAACAAGCAAATCGTGATCTAGCAGACACCGTTCCTGGTGATGACATCGGCTTTATCGACAAAGGACGAACCACGGATTTAAGCGCCTTTCCCAGTGGTAAACAGGTCTTGGGAGGCGTTCCCTTTTTAGTTACACAAAACGCCAAGCAGCAAGCCCGCGCGATCTCCGTCAAAGGAGCTTACACAAACACCCTTTCACAGCAGGTCACTATTGCCCTGAAAAAAGACCGGTACGCAAGCCTTGTCTTTTTGCATACCTGTCACTTTGAGGGTGACAAAATAGACATCAATCAAAATCTCGCCACACACTATATTGTGACTTATGAAGATGCTACGACTCAGAAAATTAAACTCATCAATGACCAAAACATCATGGCATGGGCTCCGGCATTAACCCCGTTTGACGCGGACAATCAAAACCTTTGGCTCGCATGGGTCGGCATGACCAAGGACAATCTCCCAACCGCAGTCTACGGCTATCACTGGGAAAATCCTTGGCCACAAAAAGCCATCACCTCAGTCCAAATGCAAACGGGAACCCATGCAGACGAATCTGTCTTTCTAATCGCATTGACCGGGATCAAATAAAAAAAACGACGTGACACCCAAACGCTGCAACTAAATTTTTATCCTAGTTACCCCATTGTCACCGACCCAATTCCCATCCATTGCAGATGCAAACTGGAATCCACCGTCAAGCAAGGTATCATGTCCCTGTGAATAATATCCAAGAAATACTTAACGACCTACAGCGAGGTGTAGACAGCTGCTACAGCCTCGCAGAACTAAAACGTAAACTTGAATCCGGGCGACCGCTCAATATCAAGCTCGGCATGGACCCCACCGCGCCAGACATCCATCTAGGACACACCGTCGTCCTACGGAAAATGCGCCAGTTCCAAGACATGGGACATAAAGCCACCCTGATCATCGGCGACTACACCGCATTGATCGGTGATCCCAGCGGGCGATCGGCGACCAGGCCCATGCTGAGGGAGGAAGAGATCGCGCGCAACGCCGA
>JAESSU010000026.1 GCA_016763955.1 Phycisphaeraceae bacterium
CGCGACTGCACCTGGATATCCTGCACTTCACCTTCACTGTCGACGGCTCGCCACCGATACTTTCGCTTGCCGGTGATCGACACAAACACTTCGTCCAAATGCCACCGATTGTCCGAGCGTGGGCGCTTTCGCCTTAGTATGTGAGCGTAGGTCGTGCCAAACTTCAGAGCCCTGCGCCGAACGGTCTCGTATGAAACGTCGATATCACGCTCAGCCATCAAATCCTCGACATCCCGATAGCTAAGCGGGAACCGGAAATACAGCCAAGCAGCATGCTGGATGATTGAGGTTGGGAAACGGTGTCGAGTGTAGGAAATTTTTTGCATTCGGCGACACTACTGATTTGTCGAATGCCAGTCAGCAAGTTACTGTGACAGTATCCCGACTACAATCTTTCGCCGGCGGCGTGTGATCGAAGCATGTTTTTTGCGATGATCAATTGTTGTATTTGCGTAGTGCCTTCATAGATCCGCATCAGGCGAACATCACGATAAATCCGCTCTACTGGATAATCCGACATGTAGCCCGCACCGCCAAATATCTGCACGGCACGATCCGCAATTCTCCCCACGGCCTCGGTTGAGAACATTTTGGAACATGCGGCCTCTTGGGGTATCGCTTTACCAGAATCGAACAGGGCTGCAGCTTGTAACGCCATTGTCTGTGCGGCATAGAGATCTGTCTGGCTATCAGCGAGCATCGCTTGCACTAATTGAAACTGAGAAATTGATTGCCCGAACTGCTTCCGGTCGATGGCATATGCACAAACCTCATTGATTAGTCTCCGCGCCTGGCCTACGGCCAGCGCAGAAATGTGGATGCGACCGCGATCAAGCACTTTCATCGCTGTCCTAAATCCCTTATTCAGCAGGGCTTCACCGCCGATAATGTTCTTGGCAGGCACACGGGCATTTTCAAAAATGATGTCGCACGTGCGTGTTCCGCGCTGCCCCATTTTTTGATCATGCTTGCCGATAGAAATGCCTGGGGTATTTGTGGGCACGATAAATGCGCTTATGCCCTTTGAGCCGCTTTCATTTAAATCGGTCCGCGCCATCAGGGTTAGAATGGTCGCACGGTCGGCATTCGTGATGAATCGTTTGGACCCATTTATGACGAAATCGTCCCCTTCGCGCACCGCACGTGTACGAATGCCGCCTGCATCAGAGCCCGCATCCGGCTCTGTCAGAGCAAAGGACGCCACTGCATCTCCAGTTGCAAGTTTCGGCAACCATTCCTTCTTTTGCTCCTCAGTGCCGTCTATGACGATACCCTGCGACCCGATCCCGACATTTGTTCCAAATACGGAGCGAAATGCCAAAGCCGCCTGCCCGACTTCGGCAATGACTTCGAACTCTTGGGTTAATGTAAGGCCCATCCCATCGAATTCCTGCGGTATAGAGATACCGAATAAACCGAGCTCTTTCATTTCAGAGATGATGGAAACTGGAACTGTATCATTTTCCTCGACTTCACGCTCTGCGGGTATCAGCCGTTCATGAGTGAACCGGCGCACCGTATCTTTTATCTGGATGAAAGTTTCAGCATCGACACCGCTATTCATGTGTCCATTCCTCGCTATACCAATTGCCATGCAAGCAGAGATTGGTTGATTAAAACGATGTTTCGCGATCGAACCGATAACGCCACTCAAAAAAGGTGGCATTTGGTCAAAAGTCAATATATTTTTTGTTTTTAATTCCACTTAGCGGAATTAACTACGCTTTTTTTAAAGACGTAATCTTATGAGACAATCACACCGCAGGTATCGTAGACTGGCTCACCAAAGCTAAGAGTCGCCACGAATGGCTTCCATTTCTAAACAGATGGACCGGCTCACTATCAGAAGAAACCAAAGACGATTTTCTGGGATTGATAAGATGCCGAAGAAAAATCAAACGACAAAGCAGGCTGGTAAAAAAACAACCGCTTCAAACCAGAAAGCGTCTAAATCTGCCATGCAATTGATATACGATGACGACGATATCAGTGAACGGTTGGGCAAGGACAGAAACTTCAACTGGTCGCTAGCGCGCGGGCTTGAAATTCTGAGATCATTCAGCGTCCGCTCATCTCCTTTGGGCAACGGTGAACTTGCAGAAATCACCAAGCTACCCAAAGCGACGGTATCGCGCCTGACACACACTTTGACTGAGCTCGGATATCTTTCTCTCAACCAGCAGATCGGGAAATACGAACCCACCCCTGCCATTTTGGCGCTTGGTTACCCGGTTATTGCCAGTATGAAAATCCGGGCGTTGGCACGCGACCACCTCCAACAACTCGCCAATGATGTGAACCTGACAGTTGCGATTGGAAGTCGCGACAGATCCAGCATGATATATGTCGATGCAAGCCATCCATCCACAATGATGACATTACGCCTGGACCTTGGTAGCCGCGTCGATATGGCTAAAACGTCTCTTGGTCGAGCGTTTCTTTGGGGAATATCTGAGCTCGAGCGTGATATTATTTTTGCGCATTTCGAGCGCCGCTATGGGGAAGAATGGCCGGCACCGAAGAACGCCATAATGGCCAGCTTTGAGCAAATAGACCAACGCGGATTTTGTATCGTTGACGGCGAATGGCAACCCGATATTCGCGGTGTCGGCGTGCCACTGGTGTCGAGTGGCGGAGGTACGGTCTTAGCATTAAACGCAGCAGGACCACGTTTTGCTGCTGACATGGATACGTTGGAAAACGTGGTCGGCCCTCGCCTCGTTCATTTATGCCGAAGCCTTTCTCCAATGTTATCCTGACATCTTTAAATTATCTTTATTGCAATGCATGTTCCACTGTGCGAAACAATAGATATATTCTATTAATCGCTTTTGCATCCTAAATTCCAATCTAAGGAACTTCCTGAAGGACGTTTGCCTGCGATCCAGAGCAAGCACAAAATCTTCCTGAAGCAGCCCTATTGGAAGATCGGATGCAGACAATGGAGAAGCAAATGCAGACAGTTGCAGTCGTCGGCACAGGAGCTATGGGCAGAGGCATCATACAATGGGCAGTTGGCAGCGGTTCCCAGATACTCGCCTATGATCAAGTTAGTGGTTCGGCTGAAGCTGCGCGTGACTTTGTCGGTGCAATGTTGGGCCGCCGCGTAGACAAGGGGCAGCTAACCAGTGAAGAGCGTGATGCTCAAATGTCTCGCATCCATATAATAGATGATTTAACAGCGCTCTCGTCAGCGGACATTGTGATCGAAGCCGTCATCGAAGATGTTCAGGTAAAGCGTGATCTTTTTCAGAAATTCGAAGCCATAATTGATCCGACAGCGTTGTTGTGCACAAACACTTCGTCTTTGTCAGTCACCGAAATCGCGTTCGGGTGCGAACATCCTGAACGCGTCGCCGGATTGCATTTCTTCAACCCCGTTCCTTTGATGCGTGTTGTCGAGGTTATACGCGCAGAGCGTACCGCCACGTTCGCTATCGACAAGCTTCTCGATTTAGTGAAATGCACGGACCACCACCCCGTTCTGTGCACCGATAGCCCCGGCTTCGTCATCAACAATGCTGGTCGAGGGCTGAACACTGAAGGCCTGAGAATTGTTC
>JAESSU010000294.1 GCA_016763955.1 Phycisphaeraceae bacterium
GACGTGTGTTGTTGGTTTGACCAATAATCAATGGTGCTTTGGATCACACCTTTAAGATCGTAGCTAGGTTGGTGGTCGATGAGTTCTTTGGCGCGGGTTAGGTCCGGCACGCGTCGGAGCATGTCTTCAAAGCCTTGGGTGTAGGCTTGCTCGTATGTTAAGTAGGTGATCTGTGATTTGGATTGGGTCATGTCGATAATGGTTTTGGCAAGATTTAGAATGGTGATTTCTTCTTCGGAACCGACGTTGATGACTTTGCCATAGGACTGGGGTTGATCCATTAGACGGATGATTGCGTTTGTTGCATCTGAGACATGGCAGAAGCATCGGGCTTGTTGACCGTCTCCGTAAACGGTCAAGGGTTCACCTGCCAATGCTTTTTGGACAAAGCGGGGAACGACCATGCCATACTGTCCGATTTGGCGTGGGCCGACGGTGTTAAACAGTCGGACAATAATCACGGGAAGCTTGGTTTCGTACCAATGGGCAAGTGCTAAAAACTCGTCGAGCATTTTTGCTGAAGCATAGAGCCAGCGTCTTGTTGAGGTTGGGCCTAGGACGACATCATCATTTTCGCTGAAGGGGACTTTTAGGCCTTTGCCATAAACTTCTGATGTGGACGTTAATAGAATTGGCTTGTTGGTCTGAGATGCTGCTTGTAAAACAATTCGCGTCCCATCGACAATGGTTTGAATCGTGTTGACTGGCTGATCAATAATAAGTTGAACGCCTACCGCTGAAGCGAGATGATAGATTTCATCGCATTGCTCAACGAGCTTATTGACTAATGGGACATCAAGAACCGAGCCTTCAACAAAACGAAAGTTTGGGTGTGGCCGCAACGTTGCAATGTTCTCTAAGCGTCCCGTCGCCAAATTGTCTAAAACAGTGACGTGATCGCCGTTGTCGAGCAACTTTTCACAGAGATGTGAGCCGATAAATCCACTGCCACCAGTTATCAATGCTTTGGTCATAATCGTTATATCGTACTGTAATTTTTAAAGGTCACCCATTTTGCGTGCGCGTATTTTATGAAGTCATTTTTTGCTGCTTAAGTTTCATGAAAACATCGAGATAGCTTTTAGCTTGCTGCGATTGTAAAAAATGTGTCTCAGCAAATTGTCTGCAAGATAAAGTTAAGCTTTTTTGTTCCTGATCAGACATCTTTAAAAAGAAGCTAAGTTGTTCAAACATCGCTTGTGTATTTTGGGTTAAAACCGTCCACCCAGTGATGTCGTTGACCACCGCTTCGCTGACACCTCCGACATCAAAAGCCAAAGAGGGAGTGCCACAGGCGGAAGCTTCAAGGAAAACATTGGGTAAATTGTCCGCTAAGGTCGGGACAACCAAAAGGTCAGCTGCATTATAAATAATGCGCATCAGCCGGTTGTCACGAATTGCATCAAGCTGATGATGAGAAATATGAGACGGCAAATGAATGGGACTTGCAGATTTTCCTAAACTGATCCATGTGAGTTTGGGTAAGTCATATTGGTTAGGCATGTCAATGAAATATTTCGTCCCTTTTCGCACGTTGCTAGGGTCGGTGTTGGTGGTCAGCAAAATGGTTTCATCAGGATTTAAACCCAGACTTTGTTTGCAGGCGCGTTTGTCCAAAGGGATATAAAAGTTTAAGTCGATGCTGTTGGCAATCGCATGGATAGCAAATTTTTTATACATGCTCTTTTTGGCAAGACCCGCAAGCCAACGCGAGGGGGCAGCCAAAGCGAGATGCTGGGCATTTTTTGCCGCATCTAATTTTAACCGGTGCGCTTTAGGTACAAGTTCGCCGGGCATCGCTGGCGAGGCGGCAGCGTGAGGGCACTGCGAATGGCAGGTTGTCTGGTAGGCATCGCATTCATAGCTGTAAGCACAAGTGCCCGTTAAAGCCCACATGTCGTGAAGGGTCCATACAACGCAGTGGTTAATTGATAGTTTGGTGGGCATGTCGCCAGGCAAACGGCCGGCATGGATGTTATGGAAGTTAATCACGTCAGGCTTGATTTGCTTAATAATAGAAAGCAAGTTGTGACTGTTTTGCTTGGCGAGTTGCTGATCGGCAAGAAGCGGACTTAATTTTTGAGTGGCTTGATTGCTGAGATTAAACAAAAATGAAGTGTCAGAATATTTATAAATATTGGCTTCAAATTGCTCGGTGTAGGCCACTGCCCAAAAAATATCATGTTCCATATTAGCTAGGGAGTCAGCTAGGCGTTTGGCCGCAATGCCCGCGCCGCCTTTGTTATACCAGTCCACGACCATGAGTATCTTCATGACTAACTCTCACTTGCAAATTTAAGTTGCTAGCAGCCTATTTTTTAGTAAACGTCGGTAACTGAGAATGGAATTTTTCTTGACGTTGACGGATGTCTACTCTGACCGCATTTAAGTGTTTCGTAAATTCAGGATAAACCAAAGATAGTTTGTCACAAACCAAATCAGGATTAAGTGAAGCATCGTCTAAATTAATTAGAAACCGAAATTCAGGATCGACCCAGTCTAAAATCGCCTTGGCTTTGTGTTCATAATAGGGGCCGCTCGTGAGGCAGATAAACGGCTTGCTCGCAGCAATTGCAAAGACTTGTAAGTGATAAGAAAGTGCCACAACACTATGGCTCCGTTCCACTAAACTGCGTGCTAATTGGGGGTCTGTGATGGTGGCGGCGACCTTGATTTGTTCAAGGTTAAGGTGCGATTTTATTTGCTCGAAAAAGTGGGTGTCAAGGCCAGAGTGTTCGCCATAGCTCATTGGACAAAGCAGGACTGGCCGATCACAGGCTAAGCGTCTAAGCGTTTTTAGAAGTTGCGGGTTTTGTGCTTCTAAGCGACCTCGGTAAGTGGTCTGACGCACATGAAATAAAGTGTACGGCTGATTCTTTGAAATACCATTTTGATCGAGATATTTTTGAGTAAGGTCCGCAGCGGCCGCTTTAAGTGCGAAAGCTTCATCACCAATTGCCTGGATGTTGGCAGAGGATAATCCGATTTTGTTAAGCCAACTCAAACTAACTTGAGGGTCTCGCAACGTGGTTTGGTCAGCTTTATTGACCATTTTACGCACGGCATATTTGGCAAACCGTTTTGTGAGGGGCCCAATGGTTTGTGAGGAAATAATGACCGGCTTATTTCTCTGTTTAAATTGTTGAACCGTCCACAAACGAGGCAAAAGACTTTCGTTGATTGACCAGTCATGCAAATTTGCAGCACCCACCGCATAATACATATCGCATGCATCAATTGCGTCATGCAATTGGCGATAGATGGGCTGGATGTCAGGAAGGTTTTTAAATAAACCATCAATGAAAGTCGATGAAAGATAGGCATCCCAGTTTTCGCCAAGCCAAGGACGCGATAAATATTTGAGCCAATTTCGTCGCCGTAAAGCTGCACCAATTAGACGAAACATTTCATGCGGTGGGGGCAGCTGTTGATAGGGACCTACGTCAGGCAGCGGTTTATTTAAATGAGCGGGGATGACAAATTGGCAACCTGGAAAGCATTTTTTAAGGTGGTCAATTGCTGTTAATAGCATCGCCTCGTCGCCAAGGTTCCCGTAAGCGCACCCTTGGTCAAGCCATATTTTCATTGAGCAACACTTTCATTGTCAATAAAGGGTTGCCAAAAATCTCGACCTGTTTCTAAGGCAAATACGTGGGCATAACGATATTGCGCGTCAGCGTGCTGTGCGTCAAAAGGCTCCATGCCAAGATGTGATGATGGAAATTGTCCCCAAATACTTTGACGCCAAGACCAGCCGTTGTAGACCATTTCATTGTTGGCGTTAAGGGGTAGTAGATTAAATTGGTGAGCCAAACGAGATAATTGGTCGCCTGCAGTTCCGCCTAGAAAAATCAAGCTGTTGGGATTTGCCGTTTCAATTAAATTGGCGACACATTGTTGGGCTGCATCGGGATTAATATGGACAATTGCATTTTGGAAAAAGATCAAATCAAATTGCCCAAATTGCAATGTCGCTGAGCGTGAAGCGAGATCGCATTGTTCAAATTTAATTTGTTTGAGCAAATTTTGTTTTATTTGAATCTTATTGAAACAAGCACGCTTCGTGAATTGCTCTATAAGTTCAGGGGGCAAAAGTGTGTGGTCGGCGGACCCGGGCTCTAAAAAATGTTGAGGTTCAAATTTCCCTCGCCGCGCTTTTTGAACAGCTTTGGAATCAATTTCAGTGCTGACAATTTCGATTGGACGGGGGAATTGATAATAGTTTGATGCCATTTGAAGTGAGATTGCCTCGCAGCCAATTGAGCCTGCGTGAACACCAAGTCTTAGTGTTTGAGGCTTGGCTGTTTGTAACTTTGGAAGCAATTGTTCAAAGATTGTTTGGAGTTGTGGTGGGTTACGCCAAAAGCAGGTACTGGTAATAACTTGCTGAGTAAATTGCGACGATTTTTCATTGAGATGATGTCGGTGGCGGGTCTTTGTAGATTTTTGAAATAGTTGGCTTAATTTATGTAGCATAGCATTGAGATTCACTGTGAGACGTTTGATGCCAATTTAAGATCGGTGCAACCACGCCGGGTTTGTTGCCGCGAATAAATCGTTCAGCACCCTCCATGGCGATGGCGTCAAAATAAAACGCACGGTCAACTTGAATAAATGTTTTTTCGCAAGGCACGCCCACCCAAACCCCCACATAATATCGTTGGGAATTGAGTAGATGCTTAGGGATGTGGCAGTGGAAAACAATTTTTCCCTTTTGCCACGTTTGTTCAACAGGCAGGCTTTGGTCATGATTCGTTGAATTGAAAACCAATGTGTCAGCGCTGTCACGCAATGCGATGGCAACGGCGGGGGCGGGGGTTTCTTGCTCAACTTGGAGCGTGATTTTAATTCTGAAGTCGTGGTTTAAGCCAATAGAACCAATGGGCATTTGATTGTCATTGACCAGTTGGATTGCTTCAAGTGCAATGCCTTGTTTTTGTGGTTCTTGCCCAGACAAATAAATTCGTTGGCCGATATGTTCGTGGGCTGAGTCGGAATTTAAATAGTCTGGAATAATATCTTCAGGCGTACCATCGCCCACAATCGTGCCATGATTTAAAAGGACGGCACGCGAGCAAAGGTTGGAGATGGCAGACATGTTATGGCTCACAAAAAGCACCGTTCGGCCTTGCCCGTTAGCAATGTCTTGCATCTTACCTAAGCATTTTTTCTGGAATTCCGAATCGCCCACCGCAAGCACTTCATCGACAATCAATATCTCAGGATCAAGGTGAGCTGCGACGGAAAAAGCTAGACGTACCGTCATGCCAGATGAATAGCGTTTGACCGGTGTATCAAGGAATTTTTCTACGCCACTGAACTCTACGATATCGTCGAATTTCGCTTTGATAAGTGATTTGGACATGCCTAGGATGGCACCGTTTAGGAAGATATTCTCGCGGCCGGTGAGTTCGGGATGAAAGCCGGTGCCTACTTCTAAGAGGCTGCCCACACGTCCACGCAGGGCGACATGGCCTTCGGTGGGTTCGGTGATTTCAGAGAGAATTTTTAAGAGGGTGCTTTTGCCTGCGCCGTTGTGGCCGATGATGCCTACGACTTCGCCTTTTTGGATTTGTAGATTGACATTGCGTAACGCCCAAAAATCAGCAGTGTGGGGTTGTTTTTTCTTAGTTGCCGTTCGCTTAGGACTAAAAAATCGCCGGCATTTTTCGCTAATGATCTCAGGGATTGTTTGGTCAAGCCTCGCTTGGCCGCCAAGGAGATAGCGTTTGCCCATGTTTTGAATGTCGATAATTGGTTGATCGGTCATTAAACAATATCCGCAAAGCGTTTTTCGACACGCGTGAAAAAGATTAGTCCAAGGAGTAAACAAAGTGTTGCAACTTGCGTTGAAACCGCCCATGCAATCCAGTCAATGGGATTACCTAGAATGACGCTGCGAAATCCTTCAATGATGCCCCCCATTGGGTTAAGCCACATGATCCATTGATAGTGGACGGGCAGTTCATGCAGCGAATAAATCACAGGTGTTGCAAAAAACCAAAGTTGAATGAGCAGCGTGACCACGTATCGAAAGTCACGATAGGACACCGTCAATGCTGAGAGCAGCACGCCAACACCAAGGGCCGCAATGATGGTTGAAAAAATCAAAACAGGTAAAAACAGTAGCGACCAAGTGAGGGTCACTTGATACCAGAGCATCATTAGAACCAAGACACCAAAGGAAATGGCATAGTCTAGCAAAGGCGATCCGACGGAAGCTAACGGGAGAATGAGTCTCGGAAAATAAATTTTACGCAGCATGTGCGCGTTGGACACGAGGCTGTTGGTCGAGCCGATGACTGTTGAAGAGAAAAAAGTCCACGGTAAAATCGCTGCAAAAATAAAGACCGGCGAAATGGCTTGGCCTCGTCCCATGATATATCGCACGGCGGTTAAAACGATCATTAACGCGAGGGGTTGAATGACTGCCCAAAAAGCGCCAAGCAGCGTTTGCTTGTAACGCACTTGAATATCACGTAAAGCCAAAAACCATAACAGCTCGCGATATTGAAAAAGCTTGGCAAATTCAATCGGTTGCCAGCCTTTGCTGGCTTTGAGTATTTTGGTGGGTGTGGGGCTCACAGCTTCTTTAGTCAAAGATGTCGTCGTGATGGCAGACAAAAAAAACTCCTTGGGCGAATGACTTGGTGAAGTCATGCGATTCAAAAATTAAACAAACTTAACGTTGTTATCGGTAGTTTTCGTGCGATAACTGGAATTTTCAGGCAAGTTGCTTAGGTGGCCATCGGGGCATATGAGAAGTGGCAGGGCGTGTTCACGCTTAGGGCGGTTGAATATGGCGTGTAAGTTTTTTTATAAAGATGGTTAATGGTTATGGCTATTGAAGGCGGGTTGGCAGGCTACCTAGACGGTGGCGACTAAGTTAGTCTTGGAGAACTCGTTTGGCTGGTTTGCTGTTGACACCCTTGCCGGTGTCGTAGGCATGCCGCTGCGGTAGGGGGCTTAGGTCTAAAAGATGCCTGCAACGACCTTGCTGGCTGCTCGCAGGAGGGTGTGGGGCGGCATATTCCTTATTGACTCAAACTCTAAACCGATCAACCTGCTCGAAATTATTTTTACGCGAAAAGTCCATATAATCCAGACGGCAACTCTCCGCTAGCAGCCTAACAGAGGCTCGTTTTGGGCATAATCCCATTGTTTTGATCCGATAATTCATAAAATTCAGGGTGAAAGTCCAATACAGGTCTTATTAAACTAGGGCGGGCTATGTGTCCTAGGCCGGCGAATTTGTTACACTAACTGACCATGAAAGTAGACCTTTTTATCACCTGTTTAGCAGACTCTTATTACCCTCGCACCGGGATTGCGGTGGTCAAAATCCTAGAGCATCTAGGGCATGAGGTCTGCTTCCCCAAAGAACAGACCTGTTGCGGCCAGCCCATGTTCAATACCGGCTACAAGGACGACACACGCACTATCGCAAAGAAGATGATTGATATCTTTGCCGATAGCGATATCGTTGTCACGCCCTCAGGTTCTTGTGCTGCAATGGTGCATGAGAATTTTGAAACGCTTTTTGAAGATGACCCGGTTTATCTTAAAAAGGCCAAAGAACTCGCGGCCAAAACGCATGAATTTATTTTGTTCCTCACCGATGTCCTTAAAGTTGATCTCAAAGACCTTGGCGTTACTTGGCAAGGCAAGGCAACTTACCACTACTCCTGTCATCTGCGTGAGATTGGTGTTGCAGGGGGCGGTCAAAAAATCGTTGATGTCATCAAACAGATCGATGGCTTGGAATATGCACAGATTGAAAAGCCCGAACAATGCTGCGGCTTTGGCGGAACCTTTGCGGTGAAGTATCCGCAAATCTCCGGCTCGATGGTCGAAGATAAAGTGGACTGCATTAAAAAAACGCAAGCAGATCATGTGATCTGTAACGATGCAGGTTGCACGATGAATATCTCCGGCTCGTGTGAACGCAATGGCCATTCGGTGAATTTTATATCACTTGCTGAAATCATCGCTGAAGGCTTGGGCCTACTGGAGAAAGACCATGCCTGATCCCCAATCCACACAGCATCAAAATCATTCTCCGGAACCTGTTGAATTAACAATGTCCGGCCATGACATTCTTTTTCCCAAGCTTCCTTATGACATGAAGCAGCGGGCCAAGGCTGCGACTCAGAACGTACAACTTCAGCAGTTTGTTAACTCTGCAACGCACATGCGTGATCAGCTGCGTATTACCAATTGCAATGATGCGTTTGGTGATAACTATGACAAGA
>JAESSU010000295.1 GCA_016763955.1 Phycisphaeraceae bacterium
CTTGAGCAAACGGATGTCGCCGATAAGGAGCTTAAAGAAGGTGATATGGTTCGCCTTGGCGGAAAAGGGTTGGAACGCCTTTCATCGCGTGAACAGAGTTGGAAGCTCAATGTTCAAGGCGTGTTGTTGACATTAACGACACCCTTAATCGCCGTTAAAGACGCCCTGGCACAGGCTGGGTTTGATCCAAATGCCAACTGGATCGCTATCCTCAAACGCAAAGGCGAAGCCAAACTGCAGGTCGCGCTGACAGATGAAATCGATCTGCGTCTACCCGGCATTGAAAAGTTGCGTCTCACACCGGGGCAGATCAACAATGGCGAGGCGCAATCTGCGCCCCGCCCCGGCTTCCAGCTGCTCGACAAAGATGAAACCTATCTCCAACAGCGTGGCCTCACTTGGGAGACATTCGAAGAAGGTGGTCGTCGCTGGCTCGTCCTGCGTAATTTTATGCTCCCGGAGGGTTATAATTATGCGCTTGTCGATATCGCCATTGACGTCCCCCCCGCTTATCCACGGGCAGAGATCGACATGTTTCATTGTCTGCCGCACCTCACATTGAAGGCCGGAGAGACTATTGGTGAGACGTCCGGGCGCACGATTATCCAGGGTCAGACTTACCAGCAATGGTCACGGCACTTGAATGGACAGACGCGGTGGAACCCGGCCACAGACAGTGTCATGACCCATATCGCTGTGATTGAAGCGGCGCTGTTGAAGGAGGTGGGCGAATGACCTCCAGTCTCACTTTGACCGAAGTCCAACATGCAGAACTTAAGCGGAGTCTGTTTCCCGGAGACGGGTACGAGTCTGCTGCGATCCTGCTGTGCCGGTTCAATGGCCCCACAAATGAACGGTTGATCGTCAGCAAGATTATCAATGTACCTGATGAAATGTGCGCTAAACGGACGCCAAAGTTCATCAGTTGGTCCGGACAATGTATCGAAGACGCCATTGATCAGGCGGAACAACATGCCGATGCTATTGTGCTCATCCATAGTCATCCTGGCGGCATGTTTGCGTTCTCAACGGTCGATGATGAAAGTGATGCAAGCACCATACCTGCATTGTTCTCGGCGATTGAAGCCGACGGGTTTCACCATGGTTCTGCGATCATGATACCGGACGGCTCCATGAAGGCTCGTTTGTATCGATCAAGTGGAGGAGTCCAATCCATCAATCGCATCACTCGTGTGGGGCACGACGTAATCGATATTACCAAGCCGCTGTCGACGTATGTGATGCCGTTCGGATCTAAGATGACCAAGAGTTTCGCTTATCAGACAGCTTGTGTCATCGGTGTATCGGGGACGGGGACACTCGTTGCTGAGCTCCTTTCCAGAAAAGGTGTAGGACACCTGATCTTATTCGATTTTGACGCGATGGAACCCAAAAACCTCAACCGCATCGTTAACTCAACAACCAGCGATGCTGAGAAAAACCGTCCCAAGGTTGAGATGATGGCCGCCGCGATCAAACGGTATGCACCCCACACAACAGTGACGATAGTTGACGCATCGATTGAAGAACGTGAAGCAATCATCGCCGCATCAGCAGCAGATATTCTTTTCTCATGCGTTGATAGTATGGCTGGACGCAGCATCGTTGAACTGATCTGCCAGTGTTGTGTCATTCCGATGGTTGACCTTGGTGTCACGATCCCCACTCGCAAAGACGTTGAGGGGAATACCCATATCGCAGATGTCTGCGGTCGCGTCGATTATGTGCGGCCAGATGGCCCGAGCCTTTCTGATCGGCAGGTCGTGACACCCGAGGGGCTGCGTCGCGAATACCTGTTGCGGAATGCCCCGGATGCCGCCCAGAAAGAAATCGAGGCGGGCTACATCAAGGGTGTTCATGAGGAAGCTCCGTCTGTCATGGCACTCAATATGCGTGTAGCGGGTGACGCTGTTATGGAGTGGATTTCTCGGCAATTCGGATACCGCCACGAGGGGAACCAACCCTACGCCAGAACGGTGTTCTCGCTTGCGGGTGGGGAAGTCGACTATGACAGCGAGGCCTCGTTTTCTGTGGCTGACAAGCCCGAACTTGCACGGGGGTTGATCGAACCCCTCTTAGGCATTCCAGGCTTGGCCAATACCGAACTGGAAGACGCAGTATGAGATTTTCATTTTGGATTCGCAAGTTATGGCATCGACATGGTCCAAAGCGCCGGTTGATCGTCGTTAATTGGGACACACCGCCGGATCACTTGCCGACGAAACATTTGTATGTTTGTCGCGAAAATGGCGAAGACTGGTCGGTCGCAATGCGTTGCCCGTGCGGGTGTGGTGACACGCTTGAACTGATGCTCTTAAAGGAAGCTAAACCCAATTGGATACTCAAGGCAGAAGGCCCGCCCACCCTTCACCCGAGTGTATGGCGGCAATCCGGCTGCGGTGCTCATTTCTGGCTTCGCGACGGCCATATCCATTGGTGTTAGTAAGGAGCAGTATTTCAAATTTCAGAAGACACAACTTGATCGGCCATCGCGTCCCTTCCATTAGAGTGCATTGGCGGTCGCAAATCTCCTAAATATGATGTTGAGCCTTTGTTTTGATGGTAGCACTTATCTCAAACTCGTTCCTGCGCTTGGCCGATGCCCAACTCGCCATACACGTACTCTTCCATCAGAAATGGCGGGACATGCTTTAGTCATAACCGATTGATTGGCACTCCTCCTGCGTAAGCGGTTGCATTGATTGATAGGTAGCGCAGTACTCTTTCACTGCTCAAATATCCCCGTAAAGATCGAAATATTGGTGTATCCGGGAATGCTAGCTATTACCCACGCGATTTGTGCCTTGATAGATGCCTCATAAAACGGGAAACACTCATGGAGATCATCGAGCGTGTATTAGCGAACTGCCACAGCGCAAAATAGCTTCCTTTGAATTATTAAAAAGAGCTTCGCTTCCTTCCGGTCTTCATCACCGGTGTGCTCTATGGCCAGAGCATATAGGCACCAAAATTCACTCACGCATACGTTGCATGCTATTGCGAAAAGACAGCGCAAGGGTATACCGGCGTATGGGTGCACCGCGTGATTGGGTTCGCGAAGGCTCAAGGACATCAC
>JAESSU010000296.1 GCA_016763955.1 Phycisphaeraceae bacterium
AGCATTCGCTTTTCGTTGCGAATGATGACCTCAGGAGCATTGAGGTCCATGAGCTTCTTGAGTCGGTTATTACGGTTAATGATACGACGGTAGAGGTCGTTTAGGTCTGAGGTGGCAAAGTTGCCAGACTCGAGTAAGACCAACGGACGTAAATCCGGGGGAATGACAGGAACCACGTCGAGAACCATCCATTCGGGTTGATTTTCTGAGTGGCGAATCTGTTCGACAATGCGAAGACGCTTGGATAAGTCCTTGATTTTCTGCTTGGAACGAGTCTTGGTAATTTCCAAGCGAATTTCTTCGTTTAGAGCATGCAGATCGATACCCGACAACAGTTCTTTGACTGCTTCTGCACCCATTACGGCGGTGAACTTGCTGCCATACTGCTCATATGCGTGACGATATTCGTCTTCGGTGAGCAATTGGCGGGACTTAAGTTCGGTATCTCCTGGATCGATGACCACATAGTCCTGGAAGTAGATCACTTTTTCAAGATCACTTGTCTTCATACCAAGAAGGTTCCCCATGTGACTGGGAATGGCTTTGAAGAACCAGATGTGGACGACGGGCGCAGCAAGGTTAATGTGTCCCATGCGTTTGCGTCGCACACGCGAGTGGGTCACCTTCACGCCGCAGCGATCACAGATAATGCCTTTGAATTTAGTGCCTTTGTATTTACCGCAGGCACATTCGTAGTCACGTTCTGGACCAAAGATGCGTTCACAGAACAATCCGTCCTTTTCGGGGCGATAAGTTCTGTAGTTGATCGTTTCGGGTTTTTTGACTTCGCCAAAGCTCCAAGAGCGGATGTCATTAGCGCTAGCCAGTGAGATTTTCACTGACCCAAAGTCATTCACGCGATCATAGATGGTTTCGGCCATGTTTGGATTCGCCTCCAAGTTGGCGATTAATAATCAATTTAGTTTGATTCGAAGTAATTCACAGAATCAAACACCATTGCACCCACCTGAGCGTTAACTCAGGTGGGCGATGTTGGTTTCAAAGTTATAAAATGCTGCCGGATTCAACTTGGGCCTTTTCAATGGTTATATTCAAACCAAGCCCCTTGATTTCGTTACACAGCACGTCGAATGCAACGGGCATACCTGCTTCAAGTCGGTTGGTCCCCTTGACCATTGACTCGTAGATTTTGGTACGACCTTCCACATCGTCAGACTTAACGGTGAGCAATTCCTGGAGGATGTAGGCAGCACCATATGCTTCAAGTGCCCACACTTCCATTTCACCAAAGCGCTGACCACCTGTTCGGGCCTTACCACCAAGCGGCTGCTGGGTGATCAGGCTGTAGGGGCCAGTGGAGCGGGCATGAATCTTCTCGTCCACCAAGTGATGGAGTTTGAGGATGTACATGTAGCCCACTGCTGTACGCTGGTGGAATTTTTCGCCAGTACGTCCGTCGTGGAGCTGAACTTTACCGCCGGGAGGCATCTTCGCCAGCAGTTCTGCTGGATCAGGCCATTGTCCCTTGGCTTCGAGTTCAGTTAAACGATTTTCAACGTACTCGTTGGCTTCGATAACTGCATCGTGAATCTGTTGCTCGGTTGCACCATCAAACACAGGCGTGATCGCTTGGAAACCAAGCACACCACAAGCCCAACCCAGATGCAATTCGAGAATCTGACCGATATTCATTCGTGAAGGCACGCCCAACGGGTTGAGCACGACTTGCACAGGCGCTCCGTCTTCAAGGAACGGCATATCAGCTTCGGGAACGATACGGGCAATAACACCCTTGTTACCGTGGCGACCGGCCATCTTGTCACCGACCGACAAATGTCGCTTGGTGGCAATGTAGACCTTAACCATTTCCAACACGCCTGAAGGAAGTTCGTCACCACGCTTCATGTGAGCTAGACGACGTTGTTTTTCCTTGTCAATCGCACGGATACGAGGCCAGAACTGATTATATGTAGTCTCAGCCTGCTCACGAGCGTCCTTAGAACCCTTGACCCAATTAAGGCTAAAGGATTCAACCTGCTCCATCACCACTTCGGTAATGTCCGAGGCACCCACCTTTTGACGGGTGGATGGGTCGATCATTTCAGAGCCAGTACCTTCGTTGATCTGATCTACCAATTGACGGAACAACTCAGCGGCACGACGATCCATTTCGTCTTCGTACTCACGCATATCACGTTTGAGCTGCTTCTTCTGTTCATCGCTAAGGTGCATGCGGCGACTAAAGCGTTTGGCGGCAAGCACCACACCTTCAGTACCGGCGGGCACTTCCAATGAATCGTTCTTTACATCTTCGCCTGCACGACCAAAAATCGCATGCAGGAGTTTTTCTTCAGGACTTAGTTCACTCTTGCTCTTAGGACTGACCTTGCCGACGAGAATATCGCCAGAACGGACATAAGAACCAATCTGAATCACGCCTAGATCATCAAGACGACCCAGTTGCTTTTCGCTGACATTAGGAATGTCTCGCGTAAACTCTTCACGGCCAAGCTTGGTTTCGCGGATTTCCACATCAAAATCGTCGATGTGAATCGACGTGAAGACGTCTTCCTTGACCAACTTCTCTGAGATAACAATGGCATCTTCAAAGTTGTAACCGTCGAAAGTGTTAAAGGCGATGAGCACGTTCTTGCCCAGAGCCAATTCACCCTTATCAGTTGCAGCACCGTCAGCTAAAATTTGATCCTTCTTAACTTTTTCACCCATGCGAACGATGGGCTTCTGGTTTAAGCAGGTCTTTTCATTTAGGCCGGTGAACTTACGCAGGACGTATTCATCAGCGTTATCAATAATAATGCGCTGAGCATCAACATAGGTCACGATGCCGGCATCTTTGGCGGTCACCACCATGCCTGAGTATTGCGGGATAATCTTTTCAATACCCGTTGAGACGCAAGGCCTCTGAGTCTTGACAAGAGGAACCGCCTGCCGTTGCATGTTAGAACCCATTAGAGCGCGGTTCGCATCGTCATGTTCCAAGAATGGAATCAACGAAGCAGAGATACCGACAATCTGCTTAGGAGACACGTCAACATAATCAATGCTGGCCGAATCAATTTGAGTCAGATCACCGTCAACACGCGCTAGGACACCGCCCTTTTTGAGCTTACCGTCAAGTCCAAGCACGTCCGTAGGAGCCAACGTGACTTTCATTTCTTCGTCTGCACGGAGATAAGTCACAGATTTTTCAACTTCAGAACCCTTGATAACCTTACGATAAGGCGTCATCAAGAAGCCATACTCATCCACCTTGGAATAGATCGCAAGTGAGGAGATCAGGCCAATATTGGTGCCTTCAGGTGTTTCAATAGGACAAATACGACCGTAGTGAGAAATATGAACGTCGCGGACTTCAAAGCCAGCACGCTTACGGTTCAAACCACCAGGACCCATCGCAGACAAAGTGCGTTCATGTTTAAGTGTGGACAGAGGGTTGGTCTGGTCGACCACCTGCGATAACTCACTGCGACCAAAGAAGTGCTCAATGGCACTGGAAATCGACTTGGAGTTAACCAGATCAGCAATCTTAGAAAGCTCATCAGGATCCTTGACA